>JBCCRG010000093.1:0-10022 GCA_039208155.1 Bacteroidota bacterium
GCCCGGTAGACTTCCTCGACGAAGACCGAGCGGCGTTCCTCCCGGTCCGTCGCCGAGCGCGCCGCTTCGCTGAGGAGCGGATGATCGGGAAGGCTGACCTGATAGTTGTTGGCCCGGAAGAAGTCCATGTCTGCGAGCGTGCGTTCGAGGTAGTCGAAGGCATCGCTCGGCAGCGGGGCCTGCACGCGCAGCACCGTATCTCCAGACCTGACGGTAAAGCCTCCCGGCGTGGGGGAGGACAGAACGCTGGCGCAAGTGATGCTCAGCAACGCGCACGCTGTGGCAATTGCGGTGTTCACGTGTCTTCAGGAGGTAGAGCCAGCAGAATAGCAGCAGACCAGGTGACCGCTCAACTGTCTCAAGCTGAGGGCTCGCGGATGGGGCAGAGGATACGTCACAGGCCCAACGAAGCGGGAACGCTAGCACTTCAGGTCGGCTTGCAGCGGTAGGTTCTGCAGCCTCGCCACCGACGTTCACGCCCGCTCACTACCAGCGCCCAGCTTTTGAAGAACCTCGGAGACGGCCCGCTCGGCCGCGACCACCGCGCCTGAGAGATAGCCAGGCTCGACAGGGCTCGTTTCACTGCCGCCCAGTACGAGTCGTTCGCGCCACGGCCCTGTCACCCAGGCGACCGAATCCGGAACGGGGTGGCCGCCTGCCCTCTGGTCAGCCGCCGTCGCCGTCAGCGGGTCAGCCGCCCAGTCCTTGAACAACGTCGCGCGGGGGGTCCGCGCTTCGGCACCGAACATCCGCCCGAGTTGGTCGAGGCAGGCCCGGGCCAATGCCGCCTCCCCGAGGGTCGCCCGTTGCTCGGGGCCAGTGCTGAGGAACCCGAACAGGGCCGCGGCCCCCGACGCCGTCGTTGCATCGTGGATCTCGGCCATCGGCCCGACGAGGCTCTGTGCCGTTCCGGACAGGCCCGCCTCGCGCCAGAAAGGCCGGTCGTACAGGGCGAAGAACTTGGCATGCGGGGCCATCCACGTCGGCGTGTCCCGCCAGCGTTGCGCCGTCGCCACCGTCTGCTCGGGCGTGAACGACACCGTGGCGTTGAGGAGACGGGGCGGTAGGGCCGCGACGACCTGGGCGGCCCGGAGTGTTTCAGCTTTCTCGCCCCCGCGTCTCACCGCCAGTTCGACGCCGCCGCTGGTGAGCGCTAACGCGGTCACCTTCGCGCTTAGCAGGACTCGTTCGGATGGGATCTCGCTCGCCAGCGCGCGGACGAGCGCGCCCGTGCCGCCGACCAAGCGGGCGGTCTGCTGCTCCTGCGCGATGCCCTGATCCTGTACGATGCCAGGGTAGCGCTGCGGCCCCTCCCGCGACATCCGCTCGAAGATCACGTCGCCATCGGTGCGCTGTGCAAAGGCGGGGAGGTCGAGTTCGGCGATCAGAGCGGCGATGTCCGGCTGGACGCGGGGCCAGTACCACGACGGGCCCAGGTCGAACCCGTCCTCAGAGGGCCGTCCGGCGTCGTCCACGGTGAGGACCCGGCCCCCGAGGCGGTCGCGCGCCTCCAGGAGCACGAACCCGACACCGGCCCTGTGCAACAGGCGGGCGGCACAAAGGCCCGCGAGGCCCCCACCGACAATGGCTACGTCCGTTTGCATCGCTGCAAATTAGATAGGGAACGAGAGGAGTACTAACCAACGGGTCAAGTAGGTGCCTCCGAGGCCGCAGAACAGGTTGCGGCTCAGCCACCGCACGAATGAGCGCCGAGGCGCGAACGAGGCGAAGCTAGAAGCCGGCGCGCAGACGAGCAATCGACGCCAGCCATGCGGTCGGCCTGCGAGCGCGGGTTTTATGGTGTTGTCTACCGGATACTCGCTACGGCCGCCCCAAGCACCAGCGCGACCGTACCGAGGGCGAAGTCTAGTCCGCCGAGCAGCGCATAAGCGGTGACCATCGTCTGCGGGTCTTTCGCGAGCGGACGCGGCTCGACAAAGTGCCAGTAGTGAAGGAGGTCGGCGGCGACCGCCACCGCGACCCCGAGTGCGGCGAGGGCTATCGCTGGCGTGACTGTCTCGAACGACAGCACCGACGGGAATCGGAAGCGGAACCAGACGAAGGCGAGGATGGCGATGTCGAGCGCGCTGAGGAGGAAGGCGTCGGCGTGGAGGGGCCGTGTAGCGAAGGCGAGCACCACGCGGGCGACGAGGAACACGACGAACGCCTCCATTAGCATCGGGGGGAAGTGGGTAGCATCGGGGGGAAGTGGGCCGTGCGACAGCCATATGACAGATAGCCGCTCACCGGCGAAACGTAGCGCGGCGGTGGAACGAGGCAAGACCAGCGAGAAAGACCGGACGAGGCAAGGCGTTGGAGCGTCTCGTTGGCGTGCCGCCGCAGGTTATGAATCCTTGAGTTGTGAGTCTAGATCCTCAAGATCTCTCCTCATCTCAGCCAACTTCTCAGGGTCGATGAACATGCCGAACTGAGCAGATATGACGTCTAATTCAACCTTCCTCGAACGAGCAAGCAAACGGATAAGCTGTTCCATCTGCTGTCCTACGGTTTCTACGCTATTGCGGGCCTCTTCAAGCTGTTTGGCTGTCGCGTTCTCGCGTATTCCCAGTCGTTCAACCGCACGTTGAATTCGGGTACAGGCCGCCCCAAGTGCAGCCTCCAAGTTACCTGAAGCATGTGGCTCGTAGGTCGCTGCGGTGATGCCTGCCAAGTCAGAAGGCAAAGCTGGAGGGTCCGCACGATTGAAGATCATAAACGTTCGGTCTCGACCGAGAGCACCAATGAACAGCCCGAGTTCAAATATCACGTTGTCCCTCGCTACCGGACGTTCGGTACCGCGAGAAACGCTCAAGTCATCAGCTGTGAGCACGAGGGTAGCGAAGTCGAATCTGCCGAGTGCCAGGACAAGTGATTCGAGCGTCCCTTGGGATAAGCCGAAGACCCCTTGGCTCCACAATTCAACCTCGCAAATAGGATCGAGCAGCACCTGAATGTGCTGCGCGACCCGGTGGCCTTCAGACGACGACCCGATAAACATTGATGGGCGGGAGCCACTCATGCTGAGCCGGGATATTGACATGATGCATTAACCTACAACTCGCTATCGTTAGGACAAAATATAACACGTCCACCCAACGCATAGTATCCATGGATGAGGTTGCGCACCCTGCGCCTAAGTGCCGGGGCAGGCGAGCCCTTAGCCACGCTCTACCTCGCCGTCGATGTACCGCGCCTCGATGCGTAGGATGCGCCCTGCCCCTCGCTACGAGCCGGGTTCGAGACGCTTGCTACGCCTGCCGGTGCGGAGCTATCGGCGGAAACGCTGAAGCACGACTCACTGCGCTTCCCCTCCTAGGGCGTGCACTCCTGCCCGAATCCCGCGCCGGGATGCGGCGTACATCGCCCGCCCTTCTCCTGTGCCCTTCCCACCGTTCCCTCTCCGCATGGCTGTCCTCGCTGCCGACCGCCTCACGAAGACCTTCACCAACGCGGGCCGCGCGCTCACCGTCCTTGATGCGGTGAGCTTCGCCGTAGACGACGGCGCGACGTGTGCCATCGTCGGGCCGTCTGGGAGTGGTAAGACGACGCTGCTGGGGCTCTGCGCCGGGCTGGACGCGCCCTCGGCGGGCACGGTGCGGCTCGTGGGGCAGGACCTCGGCGCGCTGAGCGAGGACGCCCGCGCTACGCTCCGCCGCGACCACGTCGGCTTCGTCTTCCAGCAGTTCCGCCTCCTCCCCACCCTCACGGCGCGCGAAAACGTGATGGTGCCCCTCGAACTCCAGGGCGCACGCGGGGCTGCCAACGAGGCCGCAACGCTCCTCGACCGCGTCGGCCTCGGCGACCGCCTCGACCACTACCCGACGCAGCTCTCGGGCGGCGAGCAGCAGCGCGTGGCCCTCGCCCGCGCCTTCATCCACCGCCCCCAGATCCTCTTCGCAGACGAGCCCACCGGCAACCTCGACGATGGCACCGGCGCGCGCATCGAAGACCTGCTGTTCGATCTCAACCGCGAGCGGGGCACGGCACTCGTCGTGGTCACGCACGACCTCCGCCTCGCCGACCGCTGCGAGCAGGTGATCCGCCTGCGCTCGGGGCGGGTGGAGGGCGTGAGCGAGATGGAGGGTGTCGGGGTGGATTGAGTACTGGACTTGTCGTATACCGCTCGGCTTGAAGGCAAAGGGCAAAAGGAGGAAGGCAAAAAGGGGCGGTGTAGTACTCAGCCCTCATTCCCGCTGACAGCGCCCAGACCCGCCTCCCTTTTCTGCCTTCTGCATTCATCATTCTGCATCCTCCCCTCATGTTCATCCTCAACACCGCGTGGCGCGACAGCCGACGGATGCGGCGGCGGCTCTTCCTCTTCGTCGCGTCGATGGCGCTCGGCGTGGCGGCGCTCGTGGCAATCCGCTCGTTCGGGGCCAACGTCGAGGCGTCAGTGACGGCGCAGGCGCGCGAGCTGTTCGGGGCCGACCTCGAGATCGAGTCGCGGCAGCCGTTCTCGGACGATAGCGAGGCCCTGATCGACTCCGTGCTCGCAGCGTTTCCAGGGCGGCAGGCGGGCGAGGCGTCGTTCGCGTCGATGGCACTCTTTCCGGCACCGGAGCGCGACAGCCTCGCAGGCGGGACGCGGCTCGTGAACGTGCGTGCGGTCGAGGGCGCGTTCCCGCTCTACGGCTCCATCGAGACGACGCCCAGTGACGCGCTCAGCCGCTTCCAGGAGCAAGACGAGGCGCTCGTGGCGGCGTCGCTGCTGCTGCAGTATGGCGTCGAGATCGGCGACTCGGTGCAGGTCGGGCAGCGGACGTACCGCATCGCGGGGCGCGTGGACGGCGTGACAGGGCAGACCGACATGGGCGAGCTCGTCGGGCCGCGCGTCTACCTCCCCTACCAGAGCCTCGACCCGGCGCTCTTGAGCACGGGCAGCCGCGTCAACTACGCCCGCACCCTCGCCTTCGACGGGGCCGAGACCGACGACGCGCTCCCGGAGCGCGCCCGCGCCGCCTTCGCCGAGCGCTTCCGCGCGCGCAACCTCGATGTGGAGACGCTCGCGAGCGTGGAGCAGGAGTGGAGCGAGGCGCTCGGCGACCTCGGGCGCTACCTCGAACTCGTCGGCTTCGTGGCCCTGCTGCTCGGCGGGCTGGGCGTGGCGAGCGCCGTCCACGTCTACATCCGCCAGAAACTCGACACCGTCGCCACGCTGCGCTGCCTCGGCGCGACCGGCGGGCAGGCGCTGGCCGTGTACGCGCTTCAGGCCGCCGCAATGGGCCTCGCCGGAGCTACCCTGGGAGCCGCATTGGGTGTCGGAGTGCAGTACCTCCTCCCCGCCGTTCTCGGCGCGTTCCTCCCCGTGGACGTGGAGATCACGCTCGTGTGGCCCGCCGTCTTCCAGGGCCTCGCGGTCGGGTTTGGCGTGGCGCTGCTCTTCGCGCTCCTGCCGCTCCTGGCCGTCCGCCGCGTTCCGCCGTTGAGGGCCATTCGTTCGGATGCGGTCCCCGTCTCGGCGCGGCGGGACCCGTGGCGGTGGCTCGCGCTCGGCGTGCTCGTGGCGGCGGTCGTCGGGTTCGCGTACGTGCAGCTCGGCTCGTGGCGCAACGCGGCGTTCTTCGTCGGCGGCACGGCGGCGGCGCTGGGGGCACTCACGCTGGCCGCGGCGGCGGTGCGCGCGGTGGCGCGGCGGCTCGTCCCGCGCGGGGCGTCGTACACCCTGCGGCAGGGGCTCGCGAACCTCTACCGCCCCGGCAACCAGACGCTCGTGCTGCTGCTCACACTCGGCCTCGGCACGTTCCTCATTCTCACGCTGCTGCTCACCGAGCATGTCCTGCTCGACCGCGTCTCCGTGCCCGACGGCGACGCGCGCCCCGACCTTATCCTCTTCGACATCCAGGCTGACCAGCAGGACGGCATCGCGGCGCTCGTGGAGGAGAACGGCGTCGAGGTGCTGGAGCAGACGCCGCTCGTGACAATGCGGCTGCGCGCCATCGACGGGCGCTCCGTGGAGGAGATCCGCGAGGACTCCGCCGCGCTCAACTACGACGCCCGCTGGGCGCTGCGCCACGAGTACCGCTCCACGCACCGCTCCGAACTTACCGACACTGAAGAACTGGTCGAAGGCCGCTTCGTCGGCGAAGTGTCGGCCGACGCCGAAATCATCCCGATCACCTTCGAGGACGAACTCGCCCGCGACCTGCGCATCGGCGTGGGCACGCGGCTCTCGTGGGACGTGCAGGGCGTGCCGATGGAGACCGAGATCGCCGGGCTGCGCCGCGTGGACTGGGCGCGTCCGCAGCTCAACTTCTTCGCGGTCTTCCCCGACGGTCCGCTCGACGACGCGCCGCGCTTCGGGACGCTCACCGCACGCGCGGGCTCCGACGAAGCCTCGGCGCGGGTGCAGCGCGCGGTCGTCCGCGCCTACCCGAACGTCTCCGTCGTGGACGTGGGCATGGTCATCGGCCTCATCGAACGCATCTTCGACCGGGTCGCGTTTGTGCTGCAGTTCATGGCGCTCTTCACCATCGGGACCGGCCTCGTGGTGCTCGCCGGGGCGGTGCTCGTGGCGCGGCTCCAGCGCATCCAGGAGGCGGTGCTACTGCGGACCCTCGGCGCGAGCCGCCCGCAGGTGCGCCGCATCTTCGTCGCGGAATACGCGCTCCTCGGCCTCCTCGCGGCTGTCACGGGCGGCGTCCTGGCGCTCGGCGCGGCGTGGGCCATCGCGCGCTACGCGTTCCTGCTCACGACCTTCGAGGTCGGTTGGGCGTCGCTGGTCGGCGTGCTCATCGGTGTGCCGCTGCTGACGGTCGCCATCGGCCTTGCGGGCAGCCGTGGGCTGCTGGAACGACCTCCGTTGGATGTGCTGCGCGGCGAAGGCTAATGCTCGAGGCGCTCGCATCCGTGCGTAGAAATCGCCCGGGAAGGGCGTTGATCAGTAGTGCCCCCGGCGCTGGAGAACGGTGATGCGCTCGTCATCGACAGCGTAGACCAGGCGATGCTCTTGATCGATACGGCGCGACCAGTAGCCGGACAGGTCGCCGCGGAGCGGTTCGGGCTTGCCCGTGACCTCGAACGGCGTGCGGCGGATCTCCTTGATGAGGACGACGGTGCGCTTGAAGAGCTTCTTGTCAGTCCGCTGCCAGTAGAGCAGGTCCTCCCAGGCATTGGGATGAAAGCTAATCTCCATCGTCCGCCATCGCCTCCAACGCGTTGAGGGTCGTTGTCACCATGGGGGCGCCGCTCTGGTGGTCGCGAACGGCAAGGCGGAGCCGGTCCCCGTTCTCGCCACGCAGGAGGTGCGCCGTCTCGGCGTTGCTGCGTAGTTCCTGCAACTCGGCGAGCAGCGCGTCGAACGTGTGCTTGGCGAGCACGACTGCGAACTCGCGCCCGTTCTTTTCGATGGTGACCGGGGCGCGCTGCGCGGAGTCGAGCACGCGCCCGAGCCGGGTTTTAGCCTCGGTGGCGGTGACCGTCATAGGGAGGAGCCAAGTTTTACGGTGGTTGAAATAGCTAAAGTAATCCTCGGTTCCTGGATTTATGCCGCCTGCCGCTCCTGGTCGGCGTATTGGAGGTCGTAGAGCGTGCGGTAGAGGCCGTCCTGCGCCAGGAGCGCCTGGTGGTCGCCGCGCTCGCGGACTATGCCCTTGTGCAGGACCAGAATCTCGTCGGCGTCCTGGATGGTCGAGAGGCGGTGCGCCACGACGAGGCTCGTGCGGCCGTCCATGAGGACGCCGAGCGCCTGCTGCACCATCTCCTCGGTCTCGGTGTCGACGCTACTCGTCGCCTCATCCAGCACGAGAATGGCGGGGTCGTAGACGAGGGCGCGGATGAACGAGAGGAGTTGGCGCTGGCCGTGCGAGAGCGTCTGGCCGCGCTCGCGCACGTCGTGCTGGTAGCCGTCGGGCAGCCGCTCGATGAACGCGTCGGCTCCGACGAGGGCGGCGGCGCGGCGCACGTCGTCCAGGCTCTTGGAGGCGTCGCCGAGCGTGATGTTCTCCTCGATGGAGCCGGAAAACAAAAAGACGTCCTGCAGCACCAGCCCGATGCGGTGGCGCAGGTCATCGAGGCGCAGCGTCTGGATCGGGACACCGTCCACCAAAATCTCCCCGCGCTGCGGCTCGTAGAAGCGGAGCAGCAGGTTGATGATGGTCGACTTCCCGGAGCCCGTCGCCCCGACGAGCGCCACGACCTCGCCAGGCTCGGCCGTGAACGACACGTCGCGGAGCACCCAGTTGGGCTCGTCGGAGTCGGGGAGGTTGGCGTAGGCGAACCAGACGTTCTTGAACTCGATGCGGCCCACGCGGTCGCCGAGCGTCGCGGGCTGCTTGGGCTCGCGGATGGCCGTATCGGTGTCGAGGAGGTCGAAGACGCGCTCGGAGGCCGCCATCGCGCTCTGGAGCATGTTGTACTGGTCCGAGAGGTTGCGGATCGGCTCGAAGAACTGGCGGACGTACTGGATGAACGCGATCAGTACGCCGACCGTGACGGCCTCGCGCATAGCCTCCGTGCCGCCGTACCAGATCACAAGCCCGAGCGCCGTCGAGGCGATGATGTCCACGGCGGGCCAGAATAGCGCGAAGTAGAGCACCGTCCTAACCTGCGCGTTGCGGTGGTCGTCGTTGATGGCGGTGAAGCGCCGCTGCTCCTCGGCCTCGCGGTTGAAGATCTGGACGACCTTCATGCCCGTCACGTGCTCCTGGAGAAAGCTGTTGAGCCGTCCGACCTGCTTGCGCGTCTCGCGGTAGGCCACGCGCACCTTCGCGCGGAAGGTCATCGTCGCCCACAGCATAACCGGCATCATGGTGAGCGCGATGAGCGCGAGCTTCCAGTTGAGCGCAAACATGAAGCTCGCGATGAAGACGAGCCGGAAGAGGTCACCAAGCATCGTCACCACGCCCGCCGAGAGCAGATCGGCGAGCGCTTCGATGTCGTTGGTGGTGCGCGTGATGAGCCGCCCGATGGGCGTCTTGTCGAAGAACCCGAGGCGCTGGCGCTGGACGTGCCGGAAGACGAACGTGCGGAGGTCGTAGAGCGCGTGCTGGCCGATCCACTGCGTGAGGTAGCCCATGCCGAAGCGCAAGAGCCCCTCGCCGATGAGGATCGCCGCGAGGATGAGCACGATGCGCAGCAGCCCATCGATGTCGCCCACCACGATGTGCGCGTCGATGGCGACCTGGACCAGCTTGGGGCGCAGCGGGCCGAGGAACGCGACCGCCAGCGTGCCGACGAGGGCAAGCGCCACCCAGCCTTTGTAGGGCAGCAGGAACGACAGGATGCGCTTGAAGAGGCGGCCGTCGAGGCGATTCTCGGCGTCTTGCTTCGCTTTACCGTTGGAGGCGGTGCCGTTCTTTTGAGCCACGTGGACTGAGAGGGTCGAAGGTCATAGGTCGAAGGTCGCAGGTCTGCGTCGTAAGCAAGTTCGCGCCGATACGGTGCTGAAGACCTACGACCTGCGACAGCGAATCATGCGTCCGCGTCCGACCTGCGACTTCACGCCGGTGGCGTGAGCACGTAGGCCCTCAACTCCTCGGCGGCCTCCGTGTTCGGAAAGACCGCGCGGGCCTCGTCGACGAGCGGCTGCGGATCGGTGTAGCGCGCGGAGAAGTGCGTCAGCAGGAGGTGCTGCGCGCCCGCCTTCTTCGCGATGGTGGCGGCCTGCTGGGCCGTCGAGTGGCCGGTCTCCTCCGCGCGCTGGGCGGCCTCCTCAGTGAAAGTCGCCTCGTGGAGGAGCAGATCGACGCCCTCGGCGAGGCGGCGGCCCGCCGCGCACGGCATCGTGTCGAGGACGTAGGCGAAGGAGACGCCGGGCCGGGCCGGGCCGACCACCTCCTCCGGCTGGATCGTGCGCCCGTCGATGGTCACGGGCGTCCCGCTCTTGACGGCCTCGAACTGCCAGTTCTCGCGGAAGCCGAGCGCCTGCGCCTGCTCGCCATCGACCTTCCCGGGCCGCACTTTTTCCTGGAAGCGATACCCCGCCGCGAAGACCCGGTGCTCAATGGGCCGCGCCTCGACGTAGTAGTCCGGCGCATCGAAAACGACTTCGTGGGAGAAGCCGCCAGCGAGCCCGACATGACGCA
>JBCCRG010000094.1:0-9988 GCA_039208155.1 Bacteroidota bacterium
CTGCACCAACCCGTGCCGCACCATGTCGAGGAACGTCGTCGCTGTCAGGAACAGCACCCACGCGCCGAAGTCGGCCGGGGCGAGCATGCGCGCCAGCAGCACGAAGCTCACAAACGCGAACGCCGCGCCGGACAGCTGCGTGCCGACCGCGAGCACCTGCGGGCGTCGCGCCAAGGCTACGATGGAGGCGAACGACGGCATCGGCTAGGCGGCAGGAAGAGCGTGCTGCAGCACCGCCGCGAACGCCGCAGCCCGGCCGGGCCACGCGTTGCCGCGGGCGGCCTCGATGCGTGCGGCGACAGCCTCGGGAGGCGCAGGCTCAAGCGCGTCGGCCAGCGCCGCCCGGAACGCCTCCGCCGTGCCTGCTACCGTGGCAAGGCCCTCGAACTCACGCAGGTCGGCGAACGGCGTCATCACAACGGGCCGCCCGGCGGCCAGGTACTCGTTGATCTTGAGCGGGTAGATGTTCGCCGTGAAGTGGGTGCGCGCAAACGGGATCGTGCCGACGTCCATCTGCCGGAGGAAGCCTGGCAGCGCAGCGGGCTGCTGGGCCCCGGCGAGGTCGACGTTGGCGTAGCCACCCAGCGCGTGCGCGCGCTCGTCTACGATGCGCCCGACGAAGAGGAACCGCCAGTCGGGCGCCGCCTGGATGACGGCATGGAGCAGGTCGAAATCGAGCCGGTCGTCCAGGCTGCCGAGGTAGCCCACACACGGGCGCTCGGGTCGGGCCGAGGAGCCGCCCCCGTAGGCCCCGTGGAAGAGGTCGAAGTCGACGCCGTTTTTGACGAGGTGCACTCGGTCATGGTGGTCGCGCTTGCTCGTCAGCAGGGCCTCGCTGGACACGATGACCACATCGGCCTGCGTCAGTAACTGCGCTTCGAGACGCGCGCCGTGGCGGGCGTTCCAGGCAGCGGCGCTGATCTCGTCGTAGCAGTAGTACGCCAGCGCAATCTCGTCGAGCTGCCCTGCGAGCGGGACGCCGAGGAATGGGTGGAAGGCGTTGAGCACGAGCGGCCGCGTCATCCCGAGCCGGGCCATCGCGCGGCGGATCGCCCGCCCCACCACGCGCCCATTGAGCGCGAGCGCAGCGTCGTAGACCGGCCCTGCGGGCAGGCCGTTCGTGGGGAGCGTCATCGGCGGGGTGAGCACGTGCACCGCGCGCCCGTCATCGCTGATGGCGACGCGACGGAGGCGGTCGTTCTGCCCCAGCATCCGGCGGAGGGGAGCCCGTTGACGCCCGCGCAGCGTCTGGACGGCGTCCTTGACCGTGTAGGCGTAGTCCACGTAGAGCGCCTGACGCCCCGGCGCGAGGTGCCGCGCAGCCAGCGCCCGGACGAGGTGCACCGTCGACTTCATGTAGTCGCCGTCCCACGTCGGCAGCGCCACGCAGACGAGGTCCACATCGAGGAGCGGCGTACCCGCCCCAGGCAGCGACTTGAGCGCGGCGAGGGTATCGTCGGCGCGGGCCGGGCGGGCGGGCAGGTGGATCGTCGAGTCGCGCATGGACCTAGCCAAAGATGGGACGGAGGAACGGCGGGATGGGGAGACCGCGCGCGGTGAGGCCGTTGAGGAAGTCGCGCTGCATCTCGGTGAGCACGAGCAGCATCGTGTGCGGGTGCGCTTGCTTCAGCGAGCGGAGCGCGTGGGCGTCGGCGTCGGTCCAGGTGCGGTCGGCGCGGAGCACCACAACCGCGAGGTCGGCGTCGCGCACCACGCCGAGCGGCGCGGCCTGCTCTACCATCGGCGGTAGCTCCACCACCGTAATCTCGGTCTCCACCACCGAGGTCGTGTCCTCAACCGGAGCATCTTCCACGACGGCGGCCTTGGTCTTGCGGCGGCGCTTCGTCGCGGCCCCAGTCGTCACCTTGGCGCTCCAGTCTGCTGTCCGGGAAGTCGAGGGTGGCTCGTACGTCCGCAGGTCGGCGACCACCACGCGGTCCACGTCGGAGGCGAAGCCCGGGCCGAGCAGGTCGGCCGGGACGGGCTCCTGGTCGGGGGCCGTCCGTGGCGCGATGGCCAGGTGGTGCACCCGGTCGTAGTCGTCGCGCAGCAGCATCGCCAGGCGCGTGGCGAGCAGCGGCACGCCGTCCTCGGGCAGGAAGCCCACCACGGCGACGCGCAACGGCGCTCTCCGCTCGCTCGCATCCGTCTTCTTCTGCTGGCTCGAAGAGGCGTCCGCTTCGTCCTCGGCCTTCGCTGGCGTAACCCGGTCGAGTAGGTGCAGCTTTACGGCCCGCACGAGGTGGAGGTCGAGCACGCGCAGGACGTGGTGCTGGTCGGCCTCCGCCTCGTTGGTGCCTGCGTCGTCCAGGACCGGGTCTTCGAGCGGGTCGCCCTTGCGCACGATGCCCTGCCACTGCATCCGGGCCCGCCGCCGCAAGCGGGCTAGAAGGCGTTGCATGCGGCGCGGCGTCGGGGTGGTGATGGGCGGGTAGGCCGTCGCCACGTCCAGCTTCGTAATCGAGCGGGCGCGCTCCACCGAGCGAATCGTCGGGTGGAACAACTCGATCACCACAAAGAGCGTCGCCAGCAAGCCGAAGCAGCCGACGAACGCCCCGATGGCGAGCATGAGCCGGTTCGAGCCCTCGGGCTCCTCCGGGAAGAACGGCGCGTCCACCACGTCGAGGCGCGAGGCCATCTGGATGTTCTGCTCGCGCATCCGCGCCATGTTGAGGCTGTTGAGCAGTTCGAGGTAGGTCTGCTCGGCCGTGTTGACCTCCCGTTCGAGCGTGGTGAGCGTGGCCCCGAGCGGCGAGAACTCGTCGTAGTAGCGCTGGTACTCAGCGAGGCGTTGCTCGACGAGCGCGACCTGCGCGCGGGCATCGGTGGCGACGAGCAGCTTCTCCAACCAGGCCGCGGCGAGGTTCTCGCGGTTGAGGCCCTCGCGCGACGTGGAGAGGTCGTAGAGCGCGGCCACCTGTTCGGTGAGCGCGGTTTCGAGGCTGTCCACCGTCCGGCGGAGGGCGGGGCGCGGCACGCCGGTGGCCTCGGCGAGGGTGAGCGCCGTCGTCGCGTCGGCGAGGCGGTCGCGCAGCGTGAGCACGGTGTCGCCCTGGAGCACGAGCGTCTGCTGCTGCGCCATCCGCGCCTCGAGCTCGCCCAGGACGGCCTCGGCGGCCGCCTGGCGCTGGCGCTCGTCCTGCAGCGCCGCCTCGATGGCCTCCTTCTGGCCAGCGATGGCCTTCGTCTGCTCGTCGTAGTTGATGACGCGGTTGTCGACGCCGAACGCGCGCAGTTCCTCGACGCGCTCGGCCAAGGCCGCCCGGGACCGGGCCACCTCACGCTCGAAAAAGGCGACCACGTTGCCCGTCTCGCGGGTTTTCATGCTCTGGTGGCGGGCCGTCACCACCTCCAGCACCACCTCCAGCGTCCACTGCGTCAGCTGCGGGTCGATGGAGACGAAGCGCATCCGGAGCAGATCCGACGAGGCGACGCGCGACACGCTCAGGTACTTCCGGATCTCGTCGATAGCGAAGGGGGTGCTGCCCTTGTAGAGGATCTCGTAGACGGCGCTCTCGGGCCGGTGCTTGGCCGCGCGCAGCCGCTCCAGGACGCGCGGCTCGCTGCGCAGGTCGCCGAGCAGTTGATAGACCTCAGGCGCGTTCTCCGCGTCGAAGACAAAGAGGCGGTCGGGGTCGGTGACGAGCTGCCGGGCGAGCAGGCGCAGCGCGGCCTCCTCGACGGTGGTGCGCGCCTTGACGAGGTTGACGAGGTTGTCGAAGGCGTTGGCGACGCTCCGGTAGTCCGTGCGGCTGTTGGACGCCGACTCGATGGTGTAGCCGGAGACGAGGCCGGTGTAGAGCACCGATTCCGAGGCGTAGGTGTCGAGCGCGTTGCGGGTGACGAAGAGCACCAGCGCCGCCGCCACGACGGGCCCGAGGAGCAGCCACACGAGCCGCTGCCGCACCATGCGTATGATCGTGCGCGGCGTCACCGGTCGTCCTCGGCGGGTGTGGCCGTGTGGCCGTGCTGCTGTGTGGCCGTGGCTTCATCGGATCGTTCAGCGGGCTCTTGTCCGCCGCCGTGCGCGTTTGGCTCCGTGTCTCCACGCTGCATCACAACGGGCTCGTCGGCCAGGGCGCGGAGCGAGGTGCCGACGACGAGTTCGAGCTGCGCGTAGGCGTTGCGGTACTGGGCGCTGGCGGACTCGTAGGTGGCCTCGGCCGAGGCGCGGGCCTCGGTGACCTCCGCCAGGGCCACGACGGTGAGGTGCCCCTGCGAGAAGCCTCGCTCAGCGACGGCGTAGTGGCTGCGCGCCGCCTGCAGCGCCTCGCTGCGCACGCCGACGAGCCGCTCGGCCAGCGCGACCTCGTGGTAGAGCTGCGTCACCAGCCGGTCCTCGTCGATCTGGGCCAGGGCCTCCTGCTCGCGCGCCTGGGTGATGACGGCTTCCTGCGCCCGGATATCGTGGCGGCGCCCGAAGAGATCGTAGAGCGAGAGGCGCACGCCTGCGGTGGCCTGCGTGCCGAGCGTGACAGCGTCGAGGGTGCTGTTGCCCGTCGAGCCGTAGTTGGTCGAGACGCCGACGGTGAGGTTCTGGAGCCACGACGCGCGCAGGCCCCGGAGTGCCGCCGTGGAGCGCTGCACCGCAGCGGCTTCGATGCGCAGGCGCGGTGAGTACTGCCGGGCGGCGGCAAGCACCACGTCGAGCGGGGGGAGCGGCTGCACGTCCGCCTCAGCGACGACCACGCTTGGCGGCATCGGCTGGGCACGAACCCCCGCCACGCTCACGAGGAGCACGGCGAGCAGGCCGCCTCGGAGCGGCGGGCACAGCCAGTTGGAGAGAGCAAACACGGGGAGAGCGAGGTTGGTGGACCTCAGGAAGGGCAAACCCTATTCCGTGCCCGTGCCCCCGTGCCGACCCCCGCGCCGGAGGACGAGCGCCGTGTCAGATTCACGCAGGCGCTACCGAAAGTGCGACAGCCGATGCCGTTTCCGCGCCAGAAAACGCCTCAGACGCAGTAAGGACGCCCTCCTGCACGAACACGCCGCCGCCGTCCGCACGATTACCAATCGTGGGACGGCGTGGCAAATGTGTAACGTGTGTCGCCGACGCTGAAGCAGACGGGCCGCACGGGTCCGAGCAAGACCAACAGCCAATAGCTGACAGCCAACAGCCTCGTCTACACGTCCTCCTTTTGAAGCATAGCGGGGATAGTGCGGAACATGATCTTCAGGTCGCCGCCCAGCGTGTGCTCCTGGGCGTAGCTGTTGTCGAGCTCGATGCGCTCCTCGGGCGACATGTCGGCCTTGCCACGCTTCGAGACTTGCCAGAGACCGGTGAGCCCGGCGGGCGCGTCGAATCGGAGGACGCTCGGGTCGGCGGTGAGCTGCTCAGCCTCATAGAGTGGCAGCGGGCGGTTGCCGACGAGGCTCATGTCGCCCCGGACGACGTTGAGGAGCTGCGGCAACTCGTCAAGCGAGGTGTTGCGGATAAAGCGGCCGACGCGGGTGACGCGCGGGTCGTTCTGGAGCTTCACGAAGACATTGCTCGCCTGCTGCTTCTTGCGCGCGAGGAGCAGCCGCTCGCAGATCGGCGTGCCGTCCTTGTCGATCATCTGCGGGGAGCACGGCTGTCCCCCCTGCTCGCACGCGGCGCAGGTGTCGAGCGATATCGGTGCACCGCCCTCGCTCCCCTCCGCGGTGTACTGGTTGAGGTGCAGCAGGTCCTTGAGCCGCTGGTCGGCGTCTTGGTACATCGAGCGAAACTTGTAGACCTGGAAGACGCGGTAGCGATTGCCGACGCGCTTCGAGGCATAGAGCACGGGGCCCGGCGACTCGATCCGGATCGCCGCTGCGACGAGCAGCAGAATCGGGCTGAGCACGAGCAGCGCGCCGCCCGCGAGCAGGATGTCGAGCGCGCGCTTGACCTTGCGGCGGAGCCAGGACGTGAGCGAGGTGGTGGCCTCGGGGAGCGCCTCGCGAAAGGCAGCCGACCGGATCTCACCTGTTGCCTCGCCGCCCAGCACAGGCGCGCGAAGCTGCCCGGCCAACTGGCCAGGGCGACGGGGGAAAACGGAAGGGAGCGGGGGCACGGAGGCGGGAGACGCTGCGGGCAGCGCCTTGGTGGTGGGAGTAGACATGGTGGCGGCGCGGTGGTACACGCGGGAGAGTGTGGCCCCAGGTATCGCCTGCTCGGGGCCTTACCGAAGCCCGCTGGGTCGCAGCAGGGCCTCTGAGCCGTTCAAGCCGCCGATATGTAACCGCAGCGCACCACAGCCGAGCAGCCGAGGGCACCGCCGCCAGCAGTGCGCCAACGCCGGTAGCGCTTCCAATGCACGAGACGGCACTTGCTGATTTGGTCTTCGTGAACCTCTCGTGGAGAGCCTTTGTTTTTTAGGCGGAGCGTAGGAGGTTCTTTCGGGAGCCCCGTAGCTTCTCTCATACGTCGGGCACTACGAAGGCTGCTGACGTATGGCTCCTCCTTTCGCAACCTCTGTCTAGTCCCACGTTTGGCCCGCATGTCCGTAGAGAAAATCGACGAAATCGACGCCCAGATTCTGTCGCTCCTCCAGGCGAGCGGGCGCATCAAACGCAACCAGATCGCCGAGCACGTCGGGCTGTCGGTGCCGTCCGTCTCCGAGCGCATGCGCAAGCTCGAGGAGCGCGGCGTGATCTCTGGCTACCACGCCGTCCTCACGCCGAAGCGGCTGCACCTCGATATCACCGCCTTCATCCGCGTCTCCGTGGACGGCTCGAAGCACTACGCCGCCTTCATCGAGCGCGTGAGCGAGATGAGCGAGGTGCTCGAACTCCATTCGATCACGGGCGAGGGCTCGCACATCGTCAAGATTCGCACCCGCAACACGTCCACACTGGAGAAGCTGCTCGCGCGCCTGCAGCGCATCCCCGGCGTGCGCGGCACCCAAACCTCCATCGTCCTCTCGTCGCTCAAGGAGACCAGCCAGCTCCATGTCGAGCCGATGATCCTCTACCAAAACGGCGAATAGGGAAGGAGGAAGGCAGAGGGACGAACGATCCTCTGCCGAAGCTGCTTGCCTCTCCCGCCCCCCACACTCCCAGACACTCACACTCCCAGACGCCCATGCCCGCCATGTCCCCCGCCGTCTCGAAAAACGGCAAAGCCGCCCTCGACATCCCCTCGATCTTCGGAGAGCGCTCCTTCGGCCTCAAGCAGATGAAGGCCCGCCTGCCCAAGTCGGTCTACAAGCGCGTCGTCGCGACCGTCGAGAAGGGCGAGACCCTTGACGCCACCGTCGCCGACGCCATCGCGCTCGCCATGAAGGAGTGGGCCGTCGAGCACGGCGCGACGCACTACACGCACTGGTTCCAGCCGCTCACCGGCCGCACGGCCGAGAAGCACGACTCGTTCGTGACGCCCAACCAGGGCGGCGGCGCCATCGCCGAGTTCTCGGGCAAGGAGCTGTTTCAGGGCGAGCCCGACGCGTCGTCGTTCCCCTCGGGCGGCCTCCGCGCCACCTTCGAGGCGCGCGGCTACACCGCCTATGACCCGACCAGCTTCGCCTTCATCGTGGAACACAACGGCGTCGGCACGCTCTGCATCCCGACGGCCTTCACATCGTGGACCGGCGAGGCGCTCGACCACAAGATCCCGCTCCTCCGCTCGATGGAGGCACTCAACAAGCAGGCCACGCGTGCCCTCGGCATCCTCGGCGAGAAGGCGGGCCGCGTCTACTCGACCTGCGGCTCGGAGCAGGAGTACTTTCTCATCGACGAGCACTACTTCCACGACCGCCCCGACCTCGTGACCTCGGGCCGCACCCTCGTGGGGGCCAAGCCGCCGCGCGGCCAGGAGCTCGACGACCACTACTTCGGCTCGATCCCGGAGCGCGTCATGACGTTCATGAACGCCGTCGAGGAGGAGCTCTACCGCCTGGGCGTGCCAGTCAAGACGCGTCACAACGAGGTCGCCCCGGGGCAGTACGAGATCGCGCCGATCTTCGAGGACACGAACGTCGCGGCCGACCACCAGCAGCTCATGATGATGACGCTGCAGAGCACCGCCAAGCGCATGGGCATGGCGTGCCTCCTCCACGAGAAGCCCTTCGCCGGGATCAACGGCTCCGGCAAGCACTGCAACTTCTCGATGGCGACCGACACCGGTCTCAACCTCCTGGAGCCGGGCGACACGCCGCACGACAACGCCATCTTCCTGTTCTTCTGCACCGCCGTCATCCAGGCCGTGCACAAACACCAGGACCTCCTCCGCATCTCGATTGCGACGGCGGCCAACGACCACCGCCTCGGCGCCAACGAAGCGCCGCCCGCAATCATCTCGATCTTCCTCGGCGACCAGCTCACCGACGTCTACGAGCAGATCGCGGAGAGCGGCAAGGCCACCGAGAGCAAGCAGTCGGGCTTCCTCGGCCTCGGCACGCCCGTCCTACCGCAGCTCCCGCGTCACGCCGGCGACCGCAACCGCACCTCGCCATTCGCCTTCACCGGCAACAAGTTCGAGTTCCGCGCTGTCGGGTCGAGCCAGTCGATCAGCTTCCCGCTGACCGTCCTCAACACCATCGTGGCTGAGGCCATCGAAGACCTCGCGACGAAGCTCAAGGACGCGCTCGGCAAGAAGAAGAGCAAGAAGGCCCTCGAAGCCGCCCTCCAGGCGGTCATCGCCGAGTCGATCGCCGAGCACATGCCAATTATCTTCAACGGCGACGGCTACTCCGACGAATGGCACAAGGAGGCCGAGGAGGAGCGCGGCCTGCTCAACCTCCGCACCACGCCTGACGCGCTCGACCAGATGATGGGCGAGAAGAATGTCGCCGTGTTCGAGAAGTACGACGTGCTCTCGGAGGCCGAGTTGGGCTCCCGCCACGAGGTGTTCTCGGAGCAGTACGCCATCACGCTCAACATCGAGGCGGCGACCACGCTCTCCATCGCCAAGACGATGGTCCTCCCGGCCGCGATCACTTACCTCAAGGACATCGTGGAGACGATGGACGAGGCGGGCGACGGCCTCAAGCTCGACGGCATGGCGGCCATCGCGAAGGACGTGAACACGTCCGTCAACGCGCTCCAGAAGGCGGCCGCCGCGCTAAAGAAGGCCATCGCAGGCGCGCACAGGGCGAAGGACGAGTCGCGCTACATGGTCACGAAGGTGGTCCCGGCGATGGCGAAGGTCCGCGCCGCCTGCGACGACCTGGAGGGCGAGCTCCCCTACGACCTCTGGCCCCTGCCCACCTACCGCGAGATGCTGTTCGTCAAGTAGAGTACTTCGGTTTTTCGGTGGGCCAGCGCTTCAGTGTTGACCTGACCGACCACTGAACCACCGAACGACTCAGTTCGGGCGGCCCGCTCTGGCTTCGGCTGGGGCGGGCCGTGCTGTGTCAGGGCGTAACCGCTGGGCCTTGCCCTACGTACGCCCGCGCGTCGCTCGACCTCCTTCGCATACTCCTTGCGGTCTCCATGTGGATCGGCCTCCTCGTTGCTCTTGGTGCCTTGGCCGCATGGGTAGTCGTTCCCCGCGCGGACCGCTGGTCGGACGGCAAGCGGCGTGCCTGGATGCGGGAGCACCGCGAGAAACGCGGACCCGCTCCGGCACGTCCACGCCGCATCGTGGCACCGAGCTATGGCTTTGGGCCCGCTTGGAAGGCGAAGTGGGGTGCCGCCAAGAAAAAAGCCCGCGCGGGCGCGATCTACAAGAAGGCAGACACGATGCCGGAGCCGCCTCGCGAAGGGCTCTGATACCGTTTCCGACAAAGAGCAGGGCATAGGACTCCTCAACTCCCCCCGCTTCGACGCGCCTGAACGGCGGTCAAAGCTGTCCCCCTCGCGTGCGAGGGGACAGTTCGAGTGAAACGAGAACGGGGGGAGCCGGTCAAAGCTCGGCGCATACACAGCGAGTAGTCGCAGATGGTATGACTCCTCAGCAGCATCCGCCGCTCGCTTCGCTGTCGGCGCTGGCCGGGGCGGGAGCGCAGTCGAAGAGGCCGAAGTGCGTGCTGCGGTCGCCGAGCACGTCGAAGTAGCGGCCGTAGCGCGTCTCCTGCACCATCGCGGC
>JBCCRG010000095.1:0-9925 GCA_039208155.1 Bacteroidota bacterium
GGCCAGGGAGACCCGACCGCGCTCCGGTTCGCCGACTTCGCCGAGTGGGCCGCCCACGCGGGCTCCCCGTACGGCGAGGTCGTCATGACGCCGCAGCGCCACTTCCTCCCGCTCGTCCTCGACGCGGCGGCGCAGTACGACGGCTTCACGCTCGTCACCGGCGCGGACGTGCAGGGGCTGATCCGGGATGAGAACGCGGAGGACGGCGTGGTCCGAGGTGTCCGCTACGAGCGCAACGGTGCGATGCACGAGGTCCGCGCGCCGCTCACCCTGGCCTGCGACGGGCGGCACTCGCGTGTACGCACGATGGCCGGGCTCACCGTGGACCGTCGCCCCGCGCCCATCGACGTGCTGTGGTTTCACCTGCCGAAGCGCGCCAGTGATGCCGATGCCAGAGCAGGCGACGCAGATGCAGAAGCGGAGGACCCGGCGGGCGCCTACTTCCGCTTCGGCCCCGGCACGATGGTCGCGCTCATGGACGCGGGCGAGCGCTGGCAGGTCGGGCTGATCCTCGCGAAAGACGCGCTGCCCGACCTCAAGGCGCAGGGCCTCGACGCCTTCCGCGCGCGCATCGCGGCGACCGTGCCCGACGTGGCCGACCGGCTCGGCACGCTGCGGTCGTGGGACGAGACGGCGTTGCTCTCCATCGAGACGAGCCGCCTGAAGCGCTGGCACCGCCCCGGCCTGCTCTGCATCGGCGACGCCGCCCACGCGATGAGCCCCGTCGGGATGGTGGGCATCAACCTCGCCATCCAGGACGCGGAGGCCACGGCGGCTCTCGTCGGTCCGAAGCTCCGCACGGGACCCGTCACCGACGCTGACCTCAGTGCGCTGCTCGCCAGCGTCCAGCGCGAGCGCCAGGGCCCGATCCGCCTCGCGCAAACGGTACAGGACCTCGTCCACCGCCTCGTGATGCGCCCGGCGCTGCGCGGCCCCCAGGCCTACAGCTTCCCCGCGCCCGTCCGCGCGCTGCTCACGTGGGGCCCGCTCCGCCGCCGCGCCACGCACCTCATCGCCGAGGGCCGCTGGGGGCCAGCCCGAAGCGCTGGGCTACCGCCAGCCGCCATGCCTGCGTCCGAGACGACCGCGCCCGAAGCGGCTCCGGCGGGCCGCTGAGCGTTCGACGTATGCGTACCCGCAACCGTTCGCATCAGAAGCAGACCCGGCAGCACCTCCGCTCGCACGGCACGTCTGCCGAGGCGGTGCTGTGGGTGTTCCTCCAGCGCCTGCAACTCCACGGTCGCAAGTTCCGCCGCCAGCATGGCATCGGGCCGTACATCGTGGACTTCTACTGCCGCGCCGAGTCGCTCGTCATCGAACTCGACGGCGGCGTTCACGACACACCCGAGCGCGCCGCCTACGATGCCGAGCGCGAGCGCCACCTCGAAGCGGAGGGCCTGCGCGTGCTGCGCTTCCGCAACGAGGCTGTCTTCGCGGACGTGTATGCGGTGTTGGACGCGATTGCAGCGGTGTTTGCGGACTGAGCGCTCGGCAGGCACCCCCTGTTTTTGATCGCGGTCGCTGCGCTCCCCGCAACCAAAAACTGTCCCCCTCGATTTCGAGGGGGACAAATCGAGCGGAGCGAGATTAGGGGGTGTGCCCCGCCCCGCCGCCGTCCTCCCGACGGCCGCACGCGGCGCGCTGGCACGTACGGCCGCCCAGCGTTATGTTCGCGCAGCCACCTCGCCCGCCGCGCATGGACTCGCACGACGCTACCACGCCCGACCAGCCCGACGACGCCTCCCCCGAGGCGCTGCAGAAGAAGCTGCAAGAATTGGAGCAGCGTAACGCGGAGTTGGAAGCTGAGGTGCAGCGCTACGAGGAACGGGCAAAGGCACAGGGAAAAGCCGCTGTGTTTGCAGGCGAGGTCGCAGTAAAGTCTGTAGCGGGAGCTAAGTTGACACGTGCTACCGAGCGCGGTTGGGACGCCTGGGAGAACTACTTCGATGACCGGAGCACACACCCCTTCCCCAGGCAGGAAACTCGCGACTTCTTCGTGGCCTTGGTTGCAAGGCTGACTAGAATAAGGGGGTTCTATCTTTTGGCAGCTGCAATTCCTTCGTTTTTTGTTCTAATTCAGGTAATTTTGCTATATCAGCAAAACTCAAGAATAGACTACCAAAATATATTAATCACAAATCAGAATGAATTGATATCTAGACAGAATAGAATAGTCGAGTTTGATCAAACTACTAGATTTAGAGACATGCTATATATTGATCCTGTTGATACTAATGGAAATATTATAAACAATATATATTCTATATCAAGTAATGATATTTATAACGATAGTCTAGTATTCTGGCCTCAGCCAAACTTTGCTGCAGTGCAGCAGATTATTAATTTTGCTAGGGATAATATTGAGATTGTACCTAGGGCAATAGAGCCTTTGATCCAAGATCCTGCTCCTCCTGTATCTATAGGGGCTATATTGGTTTTGAGTAATTCAGACATACAGTCGGGTATAGAGGAATATTATCGTAAGAATGATAGTTTAGATTTTAGAACAGGGATACTTAAAGATGCATATTTATCAGGCATCATACTCAATGACCTTGATCTGAGGGGTAATAATTTCTCTGGGGCTATACTGAACAATTCAAGGATTGACAATACAAGATTAGAGGGGACAAACTTTAGCTCGGCATCCCTTAAGGGTGCTAGTATAAGTAATATATACTTAAATAGGTCTGATCTATCTAATGTATATATGGATAATATAAATATATATAATACTACTATGGAAAATTTCGATTTTTCAGGTATGAGTATAGAGGGGGCAAGGATAGATAGTAGTAATATTAATGGTAATAACTATAATAATTCTAGATTAAGTGGTGCATCGTTCAGCGGATCAAAAATGAGGGGGTCTACAATGATCGGTACTGCAATGGATAATGTAAGTATAGAAAAATCAGACATGTCTGGATCCAGGATCGAGAATATACAGGGCAGGGGAATCACTCTAAGAGAAGTGGATATGAATAACGTATTGATTATAAGATCAGAAATAAATAGATCATTATTTGAGTCTATATATGGTAAAATAACCGTCGAATATTCTGAGCTTCAATACTCATCGATGGTTGGTATTAACATAGGTTGGTCTATATTTAGAAATAATAATGCAACAGGAGTAGACATGTCGGAGTCATTTTTGGATGGTGCAGATTTGTTTGGATCTACATTTGATAGTGCAAACTTAGAGGGGGCTTCGATGAATATGGCTAACGTAGATAGTGTTAGCTTTGGGGGTGCAAAAATGGCTGGGGTAAAGATATATGGTGTTGAGAATTGGGATAAAGTTCGTAGTTTTAGTGGTGCTGATGTGACCTGTCTAGTAGTGGAGTTTACGCCATATGATGAGCATGAAGACGCGGGTGCAGCTCGCGATAGTCTAACCGAGATCGCCCTGAGCCGTGGAGCTGTGACTAATGAGGGCAAACGGGATTCCCTAAGGCAATTGGGTTACGATTGCTAAGAGTTCGGATAGCTGGCATATCATGCCTGCGCCGTCGGTGCATTCGGGCGCACCTCGGGCTCGCCGGTCGCGCCGTCGCCGTTGGGCAGCGGCGTAGCCTCGACGACCGTCCCGGCAGGCACCGTCTCCAGCGTCACGCCTGCGCCGTCGGCCGAAGCATTGACCTTCACGGTGTCGCCCTCGCGGACGAAGCCGGCGAGGATCTGCTCGGCAAGCCTACGCCGAACGAAGCGTTGCGTGTGCCGTACACCCAATCCAGTCTTCCTGCACGGCCCATGGAAATCACGCTCGCGCTTCCCGACGACCTCGCCCAACGGCTCCGCGCCGAGTCAGGTGACCTCTCCCGGCGTGCACTCGAAGCGCTCGCCGTGGACGCGTACCGAACGGGCACGTTCACGCTCGCGGAGGTACAGGCGCTGCTTGGCTTCTCGTCTCGGTGGGACACAGAGTCGTTCCTCGTCAGCCGGGGCGCATCGCTGGCGTACGATGCGGCGGACCTGAACGCGGACCGAGTTACGCTACGGGACGTGCTCGGCGAATGACCGTCGTCTCGAACACGACGCCGCTGCACTACCTCGTGGTGATCGACGCGGTGACGGTGCTTCCCGCCCTGTTCGGCACGGTGGCGATCCCCGAGACGGTCCGTGATGAGTTGGCGCATCCCCACGCGCCTGAGGCCGTTCGTAGCTGGATCGACCCCGCCCCCGACTGGCTCCAGGTCGCTCCCGCTCCTGCGACACAGGATGCCGACCTCCTCCGCCTCGACCCTGGCGAGCGGGATGCGATCCTGCTCGCGCAGTCCGAGGAAGCCAGCCTGCTCCTGATCGACGAACGCATTGGCCGTGCGACGGCGCGAGCGTGGGGCCTGCGCATCGCGGGAACGCTCGGCGTGATCGAGCGCGCCGCCTCGCAGGGTTTGCTCGATGGAGTCGCTGCCGTTGAACGGCTACGGAGGACAAACGCACGGCTCGCACCTTCGCTGCTCGACCAGGTGGGGGCACGCTTGCAGTCGTGACCAAGCGCAAAACGGGGCGGCCTTGCGTGAAGCCGTCCGATAGCTCGCTGATCGGATCGCTCGTCGCTACGCCTGCGCCGTCGGCGCATTCGGGCGCACCTCGGGCTCGCCGGTCGCGCCGTCGCCGTTGGGGAGCGGGGTGGACTCGATGACCGTCCCAGCAGGCACCGTCTCTAGCGTCACGCCTGAGCCGTCCGCTGAGGCGTCGGCCTTCACGGTGTCGCCCTCGCGGACGAACCCGGCGAGGATCTGCTCGGCGAGCTGGTTGGCGAGCGCGCGCTGGATGACGCGCTTGAGCGGTCGCGCGCCGAACACGGGGTCGTAGCCCTGCTGCGCGAGCACGTCCTTCGCGGCGGCGGTGAGTACGAGGTCGAGCTTGTGGTTCTTCTGCGCGAGGCGGCGCAGGCCCTCGACCTGGATCTCCACGATGCGGTGGATCTGGTCGCGGCCCAGCGGGCGGAAGACCACCGTCTCGTCGATGCGGTTGAGGAACTCCGGGCGGAGCTGCTGCTTCAGCCGCGCCATCATGTCGGCCCCGAGCTGGTCGAGGTCGCGCTCGGTGAGCGGGCCGTCGGCCACTTCCATCCGGCGCTGGATTAGGTCCGAGCCGAGGTTGGAGGTCATGATGACGAGCGTGTTCGTGAAGTCGACCGTGCGGCCCTTCGAGTCGGTCAGGCGTCCGTCGTCGAGCACCTGCAGGAGCACGTTGAACACCTCGGGGTGCGCCTTCTCGAACTCGTCCAGCAGCACCACCGAGTAGGGGCGGCGGCGGACGGCCTCGGTGAGTTGCCCGCCCTCGTCGAAGCCGACGTAGCCCGGAGGCGCGCCGATGAGCCGGCTGACGGCGTGGCGCTCCTGGTACTCGCTCATGTCGATGCGCACGACCGCGTCGTCGTTGTCGAAGAGCTGCTCCGCGAGCGCCTTCGCGAGCTCCGTCTTGCCGACGCCCGTGGTGCCGAGGAAGATGAACGAGCCGATGGGGCGGCTGGCTTCCTGGAGCCCGGCGCGGCCTCGGCGGACGGCGTTCGCGACGGCGCGGATCGCCTCGGGCTGCCCGACGACGCGCTTTTCCAACTCGCGCTCCATCTGGAGCAGCTTCTCTTTTTCTGTTTCCAGCATCTTGCTCACGGGGATGCCCGTCGCGCGGCTGATGACATCGGCGATGTCCTCGGCGTCGACCTCTTCCTTCAGGAGCGCGCCGCCCTTCTGGACCTCGGCCAGTTCCTGCGTCGCGTCGGCGATCTCGGCGTGAAGGCCAGGGATCTGCCCGTAGCGGATCTCGGCGACCTGCCCGAACTCGCCCTGGCGCTCCAGGCTCTCGGCCTCGGTCTTGAGCGCGTCGATGGCGGCCTTGTTCTCCTTGATCGTCTGGATGAGGGCCTTCTCCTGCTGCCAGCGCGCACGCAGCCGGTCGCGCTCCTCTTCGAGGTCGGCGAGGGTGCGCGTGATCTCGGCCTCCTGCTCCGTGTCGCCCTCGCGCTTGACCGCCTCGCGGGCGATCTCCTGCTGGCGAATCTGCCGTTCAAGTGCGTCGAGGTCCTCCGGCATCGAGTCGATCTCGATGCGCAGGCGGGCGGCGGCCTCGTCGACGAGGTCGATGGCCTTGTCGGGGAGGAAGCGGTTGGTGACGTAGCGGTCCGACAGCTCCGCGGCGGCCACGATGGCCCCGTCGGTGATGCGGACGCCGTGGTGCACCTCGTAGCGGTCTTTGATGCCGCGCAGGATGGCGACGGTGTCCTCGACGGACGGCTCCGCGACGAGCACCATCTGGAAGCGCCGTTCGAGCGCCTTGTCCTTCTCGAAGTACTTCTGGTACTCATCCAGCGTGGTCGCGCCAATGGCCCGCAGTTCGCCACGTGCGAGGGCGGGCTTGAGGATGTTGGCGGCGTCCATTGCCCCGTCGCCGCCGCCCGCGCCCACGAGCGTGTGGATCTCGTCGATGAAGAGGATCAGCTCGCCGTCGGACTCCGCGACTTCTTTGACGACGGCCTTGAGGCGGTCCTCGAACTCGCCGCGGTATTTCGCGCCCGCGATCAGCGCGCCCATGTCGAGCGCCATGATGCGCTTCGTCTTGAGGCCCTCGGGCACGTCGCCCTGCACGATGCGGATGGCGAGGCCCTCGGCGATGGCGGTCTTGCCGACGCCGGGCTCGCCGACGAGGACGGGGTTGTTCTTGGTGCGCCGCGAGAGGATCTGCAGCACGCGGCGGATCTCCTCGTCGCGCCCGATCACGGGGTCGATCTTGCCCTTGGCGGCGAGGTCGTTGAGGTCGCGCGCGTAGCGGTTGAGCGCGTCGTACTTGCTCTCGGCGTAGGGGTCCTGCACACGCTGACTGCCGCGCGTCTCCTGGAGCGCGGTCAGGAGCGCTGCTTTCGTCGCGGCCTGCTGCTGCATCGCCTGGCCGACGGGGCCGCGGTTCTGCGCGAGCGCGAGCAGCAGGTGCTCCGTGGCAACGTACTCGTCGCTGAGCGCCTCGGCTTCCGCGAGCGCCGTGTCGAAGAGGGTCTTCGCGTCCGTGCCGAGGTATTGTCCCGAGACGGACGCGCCGCTGACCTTCGGCAGCGCGTCGAGCGCGGCGTCGGTCTTGGCGTCGAGGTAGTCGAGGTTTGCGCCGAGCTTGCCGAGGAGCGTGCGGGCGAGGCCGCCCTCGTCGTTGAGGAAGGCTTTCAGGAGGTGCGCCGGTTCGAGACCCTGATGCTGACGGCTCTGCGCCAACTCCAGCGCGGCCTGCACGGCCTCCTGCGCCTTGACGGTAAACTTCTGGAAGTTCATAGGTCGGGTGTGGTTGAGTTTTGCTGCCCGAGCGAGAACGAACGGCGTGCCAAGCGCGAGGGGTCTGTCAGGATGGCAGAGGAAGTGAAGAGTAAAGGGTGAGGAGTGAAGAGCGAGAGGTGGCGTGGGACGAATTCGTTTGGCACGGCCCAGGACGTCAGCTTGCTTTCCACCAACCACCAACCACCAACCACCAACCACCAAAAAGCGGGAGCCGCTCGGTGTGAGCAGCCCCCGCGTTGTCGTGACCCGGTCGGGACGTGGCTAGAAGCGGAACGTCAGGCCGAAGTAGGGTCGGATCACGTCTACGGTCGAGCGGAGCGTCGCCGCAACGGCGCCTTCCGCTGTGGCCTCGTCGCCCTCGGTGAGGTAGTCGGCCTCCTCGCCGAGGAGGTAGCGCGCGCCGAAGTCGAGAAAGGCCGTGACGGGCGAACCGTCGTCGAGCCCGTCGAAGACGCGGATCATCACGCCGCCGCCGCCGCCGTAGGTGAACGCGAAGTCGTCCACGACAGTGTTGCCCGGGTTGCGGGTGAGCAGGATGGGGTCGCTGTCGTTGAACACGCCGCCGTCGTTGACGACCACGGTCTCATCGAGGGAAACGCGGGTGTGGAGGTAGTTGAAGCCGCCGATGCCCTCGACGTAGGGCTGCACTGCCCCGCCGTTGGGCTGGAGGCGCAGCACGAGGCCGAAGCTCGCGATGTTGTTGTGCGTGACCTGCTCCGCGAGCGACGTGCCGCCCGCGGTGAACTGCACGGGCACGGTGGCGACCTGGCGGCCGTAGGTGATGAAGCTGCCCTCGAAGCCGAACGCGAGGGGCACGCCCTGCGGCTGGAAGAGGAGCTGGCCAGCGAGGCCGAGGCCGATGTCCTCGACCTGTTCTTCGAAGTCGCCGGTGGGGACGCCGCCTTCGAGGCGGAAGCTGAGGGTGCGGGTCTGGGCCTGGGAGGCCGGGGCGCAGAGCGCGAGCGCGAGCGCTACGAGGAGCGCGCCGCCCGCCGCCGCGCAAGCGGTGCGATGGACCATGGGTCGTGGAGAGAGCGTGAAGAGAGTGAGCCGTTTGAGCACCCCAAGGTGTCCACAGATGTTGCCATGACGGGCGGGCATAGCCTTCATGCAGGGCCTTTGTCACGCTAGCGGCCCCGCAGCCCCCACGTAAACGTCACGCCCTGTTCTGCCAGGCTGCAGAGGGGGAACCGCATTCTCAGGAGCGAGCACGACGAGGGGGCCACCCCGTCGCGGAACGGTGTTTGCCAGACGGGGGGAGGTCCTACCGCCAGCGCGATGAGGGGCCCCGCACTGCTCCTTTCAGCCAGCCCCCCTCCGTTCATGTGGACACGTCTACTTCTCGCCCTCTGCACCGTGGCTGCGCCGACCCTCGCGGCGCAGACTGCGCAAGGAGATTGGCGCACGCATCTGTCGGGGTCGGAGCCCTTCCAGATTTCGCTACCACCGACCTTTGTCTACACCGTCGAGTCGGAGCTCGGGGAAGGGGTGCAGGTGCACGTCTTCCAGGAAGTCGGCGCCTCGAATCCGCGCCACGTCATTCTGACGACCTACAGCGAACTGCCGCCTGAGGCGCGCGCTGCGTTCACAACGAAGGCCGCGCTCGACCGAAGCGTACCGTTCGAGTTCGAAGAAATGGACCAGGTGCAGAGCGGTCGTGCTGCTGAGGCAAACGTACGGGTCTTCCGTGGTCGTAGTGTGGCAGCGGGATCGGTCAGCGCCGTGGTGCGAGGCTGCGATGCGGTGCGTTGCTACAGCCTCAGCGCAGAGGGGTCCCCCGACAGGACGGGGACAGACTGGACATCACTCGCAGACTTGCTTGCCGACTTCACCTTCACGGACTGAGGTAAGCGACACAGCCGATGGTGTGCTCGCGAGTGGCTGCGTGTAACCCTGCCATCGAGGCGGCGTAGCGCGGGGCGAGTCCCATCCATCCGCGTCTCGTGATCCGTACCGTCGTCAAAGCGCTGGCCGCCGTGCTCGGCCTAGCTGTGGTCGTGCTGGGCGTCCTCATCGCTATCCCTGTGAAGCCGACGATCTCGGCGATCACGCCGCGTGCGGACACGGAGTACTGGGCGATGCCCGGCGACTACCGCATCGCCTACACGCACCTCCCGGCCGATGTGGACACGACGACTACGAAGCCACCCATCGTCTACCTGCACGGCGGCCCTGGCGGCTACATCCACTCGTCCGCCATCGACGTACTACGCCCGCTCACGGCGCTGGGGCACGACGTGTACCTCTACGACCAGATTGGCTCGGGGCTCTCGGACCGCCTCGCCAAGCCGAAGGACTACACGTTCCTCGGCCATATCGAAGACCTCCAGACGATTGTAACAGAGCATCTCGGCGGCGGACCGGTCATGCTCATCGGGCAGTCCTATGGCGGGATGCTCGCGTCGTACATGGCGGCGCACCACCCCGATCTCGTGGGCCGCGCGATCCTCACCTCGCCGGGCGGCATCGAGCCTTCGCTCTTCGACGAGGACGGCCAATGGGTGACCGGAGCCGCCTACCCGGTACCCGACTCGCTCTCGTTTCGGGAGCCCGAGGACATCGCGCACGACGCGGGGCTGAGTTCATGGCCGGTCCGCGCCATCGCTACCGTGGCGCTGGCGACGACGTTCAACATCGCGCTGATGCCCGACGAC
>JBCCRG010000096.1:0-9920 GCA_039208155.1 Bacteroidota bacterium
CTCTTGATTACCAACTTCACCGATCCCAAAACGAATCTTAAGGTTGTCGAGCACGTCAAAATCTTCTAAAAATCTTTCCTGCGACAGTCTCCAAGCGATGGCTCCTGAAGGAAATACCCCATAACGATTACTAGGGCCAAAACGAGATGATCCATCCACCCGAATGGTGCTGGTCAATAGCCAGCGCTCGTCAAAATTGTAATTAAGACGTCCAAACCAGGAAACCAATGCCCAATGTCCACTTCCACCATCAGTTTGCTGTTGTCCTAGATCACCTAGGTTAATACTTTCTAGTTGGTTGTTTGGTAGATTTTCGCGGGAGGCAAAGAGCCACTCATATTCTCCTTCCTGTATTTCAAAACCACCTAGCAGACTCAGGTGATGACGCTGATTTATCGTCTGCTGGAAGGTCAATAGATGCTTATTAATCCAGAAACGATTACTCCCGGTACGTTCTCTAACTCCTGACTTACCAAAGAAGTTACCTCGATTGAAAGAGGGGAAGAAGGTGTGATGGTTAGAGAAGACCAAATCAGTACCAAACTCAGTACGATAAGTAAGGCTTGGGAAAATGTCTGCCTCTAAATAGATGTTGGCAAGCAGACGGGTTTTTCGATTTACATCATTGGTTTCTAATGCCCGGGCTACCGGGTTGTCAAAAGAAAGTGTAATCTCTTCTTGTGGACCAGCAAAAGAGCCATCTGCATTACGAACCGGCGCATTGGGTACCATTAGAAGCCCGGTGTACACCACACCTTTACTATTGCTATTGAAGGTGATGTTTTCTTCTGTTCTGGCCCGCTCGGACGACCGCTTCGAGGCGGCGATCCGCGAGCAGGTACTGCTCTCGCTGGAAGAGGCTGACGCGATCCTGTTTGTGCTCGACACGACCGTCGGCATTACCGACCTCGACGCGGAGATGGCGGACGTGCTGCGCCGCACCGAGAAGCCGGTCTTCGTGGTTGCGAACAAGGCCGACAACGACCGCCGCCGTATGGAGGTCGCCGAGTTTTACCGCCTCGGCCTCGGCGAGGTCTACCCGGTGAGCGCGATCAACGGCTCCGGCACGGGCGAGTTGCTCGACGACCTCGTGGCGGCGCTCCCGGAGGACGAGCCCGAGCCCGAGGACGACGCGCCCTACATCGCCTTCATTGGGCGGCCCAACGTCGGGAAGTCGTCGCTGACGAACCAACTCCTCGGCGCGCAGCGCTCCATCGTCACCGAGATCGCCGGGACGACCCGCGACGCCGTCGATGCGCGCATGGACTTCCACGGCCGCGAGGTCGTGCTCGTGGACACGGCCGGGCTGCGCCGCAAGGCCCGCGTGCGCGAGAACGTCGAGTTCTACAGCACCCTCCGCACCGAGCGCGCCATCCAGCGCTGCGACGTGGCCGTGCTGCTGATCGACGCCGTGGACGGGCTGGAGTCGCAGGACGCGAAGGTGCTGCAACAAGCCGAGCGGATGAAGAAGGGCCTCGTGATCGCGGTCAACAAGTGGGACCTCATCGAGGACAAGGAGACGAACACCGCCCGCGACTACGCCGCCGCCATCCACAAACGGCTGGGGCTCTTCGACTACGTCCCGATCCTCTTCATCTCGGCCTACACGGGCCAGCGCGCCCACCGCGTCCTCGAAACGGCGCTCCGCGTCCACGACGAGCGCGCCAAGCGCATCCCGACCGCGCCGCTCAACGAGACCGTCGCCGCCGCGATCAACGCGCACCACCCGCCGAGTCACAAGGGAAACTACGTCAAGATCAAGTACGCCTCGCAGGTCCGCGCCGAGCCGCCCGTGTTCGCGTTCTTCTGCAACGACCCGAAGGGCATCAAGGAGGACTACGCGCGCTACCTCGAAAACCGCCTCCGCGCCGCGTTCGGCTTCCAGGGCGTCCCGCTGATGCTCTCGTTCAAGCGGAAGTGAGGCGATGGCTGACGATAGAAGCCGTACCCATGCACTCGCCTGGCTCCAGTCCCTGACAGACTGGCAATTCGCCGAGTTCTTCTACGAGGCTGTTCAGGATCGCTGCACGTCTGACTTCGCGAAGTGGCGTGGTCACTTCGTTCTCGCTGATGCTGAAAAGCTGGAGGAGGAGCCTTGGGATATCGCGTTCATCGGTATGCCTGCAGCAAGACAGGGCTGGGCGGACGACGTACCCATTGCTCAGTCTGGCTTGTGTACGCGTTGTGGCAGCCCGATACGAAGCTGGGCGAAGCGCGTGCAATGCCACGTCTGCGGAAACGAGGTCCGATGCACTTGAAGAGGGGATCAGTGTCATCCTGAGCGAGCGTAGCGAGTCGAAGGATCTGCGGGCCAGCTTTCCAGCCTGGGCCCGAACCACAGAGGTGGACGTAGATCCTTCGACTCCGGCCTGCTGCCTTCGCTCAGGATGACAAGGAGGGGGCCAGAGAGGTAAACCGGCGCGCGTTCGTCTCGTATACGCCTTCCTCCCTACATCCGACCCCCCACCCTGATGCGGATCGCGCTCTGCCAGATCAACCCCACGGTCGCCGACCTCGACGGCAACGTCGAGCGCATCCTCGGCTGGGCGCAGTGTGCGGCCGACGACGGGGCCGACCTCGCCGTCTTCCCCGAACTGTGCGTCACGGGCTACCCGCCGCTCGACCTCCTCGACAGCCCCGGCTTCATCGCCGACGTGCAGGCGGCGCTGGATCGGCTCGCCGCCGACCTCCCGCCCGAACTCGGCGTGATCGTGGGCGCGCCGGTGCCGAACACGGACCACACGGGCAAGCGGCTCTACAACGCCGCGCTGCTCTTCGACGGCGGCGCCATCGTCGCGCAGGTCAACAAGACGCTGCTGCCGACCTACGACGTGTTCGACGAGTACCGCTACTTCGAGCCCGCCCCGCGGCGGCGCGTGGTGAACTGGCGCGGCAAGAAGCTGGGCCTCCACATCTGCGAGGACATGTGGAATAACGAGGAGCACGCCGCCTACCACCTCTACGACGAGAACCCCATCGACGAACTCGCGGCGCAGGGCGCCGAGTTGTTCGTCAACATCAGCGCGAGCCCGTTCTCGATGACCAAGCAGGCCACGCGCCGCCAGATCCTCGTCGACGCCTGCCGCGAGCACGGCCTGCCGTTCGTCTTCGTCAACCAGGTCGGCGCGAACACCGAGATCATCTTCGACGGCGACAGCCGCGTGCTCGACGCCAACGGTGCGCCGCTCGTCACGCTCCCCAGCTTTGAGGAGGGCTACGCTGTCTGGGACTGGACGAGCATGCAGGAGAATAGCGCAACCTCTCCACGGCAGAACGGCCACACGGCAGAACAGCCGCACAGCGAAGCTTCCATCGCCGACCTCCACGACGCGCTCGTGCTCGGCATCCGGGACTACTTCGCCAAGACACCGGTCTTCGCCAAGACGCTCGTCGGACTCTCCGGGGGCATCGACTCGGCGGTGACGTGCGCGCTCGCGGCGAACGCGCTCGGCCCTGAGCGTGTGGTCGGGATCACGATGCCCTCGGCGTACTCGTCGACGGGCTCCGTCTCCGATTCGCAGGCGCTCGCCGACGCGCTCGGCATCGAGTTCCACGAGGTGTCGATCCGCCCCGCTGTGGACGCCTTCGGGACGATGCTCACGGACGTGTTCGCGGGCACCGAGGAGAACGTCGCGGAGGAAAACATCCAGGCGCGCGCGCGCGGATTGACGCTGATGGCGGTGTCGAACAAGTTCAACTACCTCCTCCTCACGACGGGCAACAAGTCGGAGATGGCCGTCGGCTACGCGACGCTCTACGGCGACATGTCAGGCGGGCTGGCCGTGCTCTCGGACGTGTTCAAGCAGGAGGTCTACGCCCTCGCACGGCACATCAACGACCGCGCAGGCCGCGAGATCATCCCCGAGAACACGATCACGAAGCCACCGTCCGCCGAGCTCAAACCGGGCCAGCAGGACTCCGACAGCTTGCCGCCGTACGATGTCCTCGACCATATCCTGCGCTGCTACATCGAGGACCACCTCCCACTCGACACCATCGTCGCGCAGACGGGCTACGACGCCGCGCTCGTCGGGCGCATCCTGCGCATGGTGGACCGCAACGAGTACAAGCGCCGCCAGGCCGCGCCGGGCCTCCGCGTTACGACGAAGGCGTTCGGCCTCGGCCGCCGCATGCCCATCGTGATGAAGCGCACGCACACGACCGCCGCTGTCGATGCGTCTGTCTAGTAACCGACTTGGAAGCTCTCCCCCTGGACAGGGGGAGTCCGCGAAGCGGGAGGGGGTAGACCTGCCGAGCACAATGGAGTTTTCTGGCACGACGATCAACCACCCCCAACCCGGAAAGGCAGGGAAACCCCGCAGCGCATGCGCTGCCCTGTCTAGGAGGGGAGCTGTCTTGAGCATCACACGGCAGTTCTTGAGCCTTATCGCGCTGTTGCTCGCCACGCCTGCCTCGGCGCAGGACGACGTGTCCGGAAACGACGCCCCGCTCGTGCCGCTCGCCGAGGTCGCGCCGGGTATCGTGGAGGACGTGCGCTATGCGACCGGCGAGAACTTCGTCGGTACGCGCATCGATGGCTACGACGCGCCCTCGTGCTGGCTCACACGCCCGGCAGCCGAGGCGCTCGCGGCGGCGCAGGCGGAGGCCGAAGCGTTCGGGCTCACGCTGGTCGTGTTCGACTGCTACCGCCCGCAGCGCGCTGTGGACCACTTCGTCCGCTGGGCGACCGTGCCTGCGGACACGCTGATGAAGGCGCGCTACTACCCCGCCGTGCCGAAGGACTCGCTCTTCGCCTACGGCTACATCGCCGCGCGCTCGGGCCACAGCCGCGGCAGCACCGTCGATCTCACCCTCGCCGACGCAGCCACGGGCGAACCGCTCCCGATGGGCACGCGCTACGACTTCTTCGACGCACTCGCCCACACGGAGAACCCGGACGCTGGAACGGAGGCGCGGCGCAACCGGCTGCTGCTGCGCGCGCTGCTCGACCGCCACGGCTTCCGCAACTACGCGCGCGAGTGGTGGCACTTCACCCTCCGCGACGAGCCGTTCCCAGACACATTCTTCGACGTGCCGATCACGGACACGCCGTCACGCTGATACAGGAGTGCTCCGAGGACAGACGGAGGGGGCTGATGGTCCGGTACGACAGGCGACCACGTCCAGCCCAGAAAGACACGGGCGGTGTACAAGCTCTAACGCATCAGGCTCAGCCGCTACTGGTGCCGATGCAGCGCTGGTGGATGCTATTCCCACGCGGGCAGTCCGGCGTCAGCAGAAGGAGCCCCATCCCCCTGTGGCGACGGGTCCTCGCCCTCCGCGGGTAGGCTGGACCAAGCCAGGATCGGCACCATGGCCGGGGCGTCTGTAGGCTGCAACCACCGCGCGGCGATGCGGTGTAGGTCTTCGTGGAGGGGACGGTCCTGCTTCAGCGGCGCGAAGCGCGGCATCCAGGGGGGCGTCGTGACGGGGGTGCCCTCGGCCCGCTCGTGTCGGCGCAGGTGGGAGAGCTGGACCATCGCCATGCCCAGGGCCGCGAGGATCGGAGCCAGCCGCTCGGTCTGCGTGTAGGCCGTCCGGGCGGCCAGGGTGCCCATCGAGACGATGTCCTGGTTGCCGCCGTTGGTGGGAATCGAGGCCACGGCGCTCATCTGGGCGTGATGGCGGAGCTCGGCGACGAGGGCCGTGGCGGTGAGCTGCGCCCCCGCGAATCCGCTCGTCGCGCCCGGCTGCCAGGCGAGGAGGAGCGGCGCTTCGCCAACGACGCCGCGCTTGGGGTCGAGCAGCACGTCGAGTTGGCGCTCGACGAGCACGCCGATCTGCGTGACGGCGGCGTTGAGCGCGTCTGCCGCGAAGGCAATCTGCTGCCCCTGGAAGTTGCCCCCGTGGAGGACCGCCGGGCCGTCGGCGAACACGACAGGGTTGTCCGAGACGCCGTTCAGCTCCGCTTCGGTGAGCGCGCGCGCGTGGGCGATGTTGTCCCGGCAGGCGCCGAGGATCTGCGGCGCGCAGCGCAGGGCGTAGACCTCCTGAAGTGCCCGCGTGTCGTCCTCCGCTTCCGCCGGATCCCCCCAGGCGATTTCGGTGCGGATGACCTCAGCACTGCGCCGCTGGCCCACGTGACCGCGCGCGTGGTGGAGACGAGCATCGAGGGCTGCGCGGCGGGCACCGAGCGCCCGGTAGAGCCAGCCAGTAAGTCGTTCCGCCGTCTCCACGAGACGTTCGGCACGCGCGACGGCCAGCGCGAGGTAGGCCGTCATGAAGGCGGTCCCGTTGACGAGCCCGAGCGCTTCGCGGCTCGACAGGGTCAGCGGACGTAATCCGGCTCGAAGTAGCGCCCGCATAGCCGGTTCACGGCGTCCGCGATGCAGCGTCACGCCCTCGCCCGTGAGCACGCGCACGATGTGCGCCAGCGGCGTCAGGTCACCCGACGCTCCCACGGAGCCGATCTCGGGTACGGCGGGCACGATGCCGTGCTTGGCCAGTCCCAGCAGCGCCTCCGCCAGCGAGGCGTCGACGCCGGAGTGGCCCTGAGCCAGCACCTGGGCTCGGGCCAACAGGGTCGCGCGCACGATCGGAGCAGGCGCATACGCCCCGCTGCCTGCCGCGAGATGCGCAATCAGGCCTGCGCCCTGGAGCGCATCGCTCGCGGCCGGGTAGCAGACATGCGGGCCAAACCCCGTCGTGAGGCCATAGATCGGGTGCCCAGCCTCGCGGGCTGCTTCCAGCGCGTCACGCGACGCGTCCATGCCTGCTCGCGCCTCATCGGAGAGCAGCACCGAGAGCTGCTCGGCCAGTGCTGCCGCTTCGAGTTTGTCGGGCGTGAGGGTGTAATCGGGTCCGAGGTGGAGGAGGATCGACGTCATGGGTGGGGTGAGGAGAAGGGGTCGGTGGAGCCCGGCGACTGCAGGCAAGGCTATCCACGTCCGAGGTAGGTCCACGGACGAATCAGGAGGTGAGGGTTGCTGCCAGGTAGCTGAGGCCTATGTCCTTGCAGCCAGTGCGTGCGTGATCGCTGCGCGGTCCGGCGTCCCCTTGCCGTGCTGCACCCACGAGCTAGGCGTGAGCACCTGCACGCGGCCCAGCCGCCCTCCGAGCGGTCCGAGTGCGGTGCGAAGCAAGGCGAGCGGCGGGGGGGCCACGCCGAGCTCCATCAGCAGCGCAAGCGCAAGCGTCTCCCCGTCCAGGCTGCACACCACCGCGTCGAGCAGACCAGGCACCATGGCCCGCAGCGTCGATTCGGCAAGACCCGCCCGGACGAAGCGGCCATTGGACAGCTTGAAGGAGTCGGAGAGACGCCCATCGAAGAGGAACGAGGGCGCGTCCGCTGTGTGGTCGTTAGCCTCCGAAACCTGCTCGTCGTTCGAGGCCTGTTCCTGGGGGGCCTCAGTGGGAGCGGGTCGGACCCGGTCGCCTGTGGCTACCCAGCGTCCGGGCTCGGCAGGACGGTAGTGCCCGTTGGTCCAGACGCCCGCGTGGGCGTTCGGCCCAGCGAAGTGGAGCTGGCTGTGGGCATCCGTACGCACCGTGCAGCCCACCGGTCGACCGAGGTACCCTGGTACGAAGCGGCCAGGCTCGCCGAGCATGATGCCCGGTCCGGCCTCGGTCTGCCCGTAGCCGACACGCAGCCGGGAGCCGCGTAGCCCGTCAGCCACGTCAGCTGGGATGGGGGCTCCGCCAACGATACCTCCGGAGAGGCGATGCAGGTGGACGCGCCCTCCCGCCTGGAGGAGCCGTCGGATCGTGAGCGGAACGGCGGAAAAGTGCGTCGGGGCCCAGGCGTCGAACGCGGCGAGCACCGCTTCCGGGTCGCGCGGGTCGTGCAGGCGCACGATCTCGGCTCCGGCAAGCAAGGCCGGCAGCAGTTCCAGCACGAGCCCGAAGGCGTGGTGCCAGGGTAGTCCTGCCAGCACTCCGGCCTGCTCGGAAAGACCCAAGTGGGGGGTGTGGCTGTCGAGCACCGCAAACACGTTAGCATCGCTCAGGGCAATCCATCGTGCTGGGCCAGCGGTGCCGGAGGTGCGCATCAGGAGGCAGATCCCCGGCGTGGGCGGCTCCGCAGCCGTTCGCGCCGAAGCACGAACGGACCGGGGGCCCGCCACGCCGTCCGGCACCCAGACGTGAGGGCCCGGTGTCTCGGCTACCACTGCCCGGGCATCAAGGCTCCACGTCAGCGCAGCGCTGTCCGCCCCTGGCGGCGCAGGCGCGAGCGTCAGGCCTTCCCACAGCGCGGCCACCAGTACCTGCACGAACGGGGTCCCCGGCGGCAAGGCCAACACCAGGCGGTCGCCCGCCGTCAGCCCTGCTTCGCGAAAGGCCTCGACCCACCGCCGCGCTCCGGTCCAGATCGAAGCGGCGGGGGTTGCGGCGTCCTCACAGACCAGCATCGGCTGCGGCCGTCCGCGCAGTCGCTCTCGGAGGAGCTGTTGCCACCGTGCTCGCTCCGGCGTGGGCATCCGGTCTGGCTCCGCCAGCACCTCCCCCCTGTTGCAGAGGGAGGCGCTCTGGGAGGAGGTGAGGCTGGGAGCCACCGCATGGAGCGGCGATACGAGGGACGGAGGTGTCATCGAAGGAGGCTGCGACCTGCGTGCGGGCGCGGACCTGGGTGCAGGTGTGTGGGTCTCTGCCAGGGCTGTCGTGGACGTGCTAGCGCTTCTTGATGAGCAGCCAGTTGTGGCCCGCGCTGTCGCGATACATCCGGGCGCGCACGAGCGTCGGGCGCATCTTGTAGGTGAACGTGTAGATGAACTGCACGTCCAGCTCGCCGCGCGCGATGCCCTGCTTGAAGCGGCCATAGAAGAGGCGGCTGTTGGAGCAGGGGGCCACCTGCGTGAAGAAGTTGCGGCCGACGGCCTGCTCGGGAGCGACCCCGGCCAGCTGCGACTCGTAGGTGTTGTAGAAAGCGATCACGCCTTCATCGTCCACCTTCACGATGCCGAAGTCGGCGGCGTCGAGGGCGGCCTCGCTCGCGTCTTTGAGCTGTTCGAGGTCGCCGGTGAATGAGAGCTTCGCGGCCTGCGTGGGTGCAGGGGCCATTCCGTTGGAAACGAGGGTGGTCATGGGTGCTTCGCGTGGTTGGGTCTGGGGACGGGGTGTAGGTGATGCGGTGGCTAGGACCGCTTGAGGAAAATCCAGGTGTCAGAGGTGTCGCTCGGGCGACACACCTGCACGATCAGGTTGACGGGCGGCGACGCGTCGGTGAGGGTGTAGGGGAAGGCGGCGTTGACGCGGCCCTCGCGCTGGCCCTGCTTGAAGCGGCCGTAGAAAATGCGGCTGTTGGTGCTCGGAAGCGCCTCGCGGAAGAAGGACTGGCCCTCGGCCGCGGCCGGGTCGATGGTGCCCAGCTCGCCGTCGTACTCGTGCAGGAACCGGATGTGGCCCTGGTTGTCGAGGCGGACGACGCCGTAGCGCAGCGAGCCGAGTTGCTGCTCGCTGAGCACGTCGAGCTGCCCGATGAGGTCGGGGCCGACGAACGGCTCGGCCGACGGACCCGTGGGCACCGGGAGCTCCCGCGGCTGGTCGCCGAGGGCGGGCCCGAGCGTGGCCTCGAAGTCGGTCTGGGCCAACGCGGCGTTGCGCTGGTTTTCGAGCGTGCGTACCCGCTTGATGATCGCGTGCGGATCCGCCATCCCGAGCTCTTCGAGCAGCAGCGTCTCGCGGTGCTGCGCCTGCTCGCGCTCGGAGGTGAGACGCACGATGCGGTCCTGCATCTCGTCGATCATCGCGATGAGTTCGTCGGGGTCGTTGGAGCCGACGGAGAGCAACTGCTGCTTCTCGGCGTAGAGCGTGCGCAGTTGCGCCTGGAGGCTGGCGATGAGCGTGAGCGCCTCGTCGATGTCGGCCAGGCCGGAGGCGGTCATCTTGCCCTTCTCGGTCTGCAGGGAGCGCAGCTGGTGCTCCAGGTTGCGCGTCAGGTCCACGAGGCGCTGCCCGGCGAGGAGCTTCTCGCCCGTGGTCGC
>JBCCRG010000097.1:0-9904 GCA_039208155.1 Bacteroidota bacterium
CCAGGCCGAGTTCCGCCTCCAGAGCGGCGACGCCCAGGGCGGCATCACGTCGCTGGAGTCGCAGCTCGAACGCACGGAGGTGACGCCGCAGCAGCGCGCGGAGATCACGCTCACGCTGGCCCGCGCCTACGCCAACGAAGGCCGTATCGACGAGGCCACCGACCGCCTCGCCGCACTCCTCGACGACCTGGGCGACCGCCGCGAACTCGCGACGGTGCGCTACGCCGCCGCCAACGAACTCGGGCGGCTCTATCTCGACAGCGGGCGGTTCCGAGAGGCGCGCGACACCTACGAAGCCGTCGAGCTCGACGCGCCAGACACGCAGGCGGTGCTCGCCGCGCGGATGGGGCAGGCCCGGGCGCTGGCGGGCCTCGGACGCCAAGCCGACGCCATCGAACTCTACCTGACGGTGGTGGACGCGGGCGGCACGGCGGGCGAACGCGCCCAGCTTGGCCTCGCAAAGGTCTACGAAGGCGACGAACTGTTCGCCGATGCCGTCGGGGCCTACGAGCCGCTCCTGCAGGCGCGGGACGCCGCCGTGCGCGCGGAGGCGACTGTGCGCCTCGGGGTTCTCAACCACACGATAGGCGACCACAACCGTGCCCTCGCGCTGCTCGACGGCGTGGAGCAGCGCTTCGTCGCCTTCCCGATGCTCGTCGCGGAGGGCCTGCTGACGACAGCACGCGCCTACCGCGAGCTCGGCATGGACGAGCAGGCGACGGCCCGCTACCGCCGCGTCGTCACCAATTTCGAGGGGACGCCCTTCGCAGCCGCCGCCCGTGCCGAGGAGCCCGACCTGTAACCGGGCTCTTTGCCCCGCCACCCCTTCGCTAGGGCCCTCGGGTCCTCGACGCAGAACCCCGACGTAGAACCCATGCGTGTCCTCTTCCTGCTGCTCCTTGCTGGACTGCTCAGCCTGGCTCCGACGCCGAGCCTGGCCCAGGAGGCCCTCCCCGACCTCACCCCGCGCGAGTTCGAGATCCAGGGCGACCTCCAGGTCGACTTCTCGGGCATCCGCCGCCAGCCGCTCTCGGGCTTCGGACCGCCGCCCCGCGCCTACGTCGTCCCCGCTGAGCGCGCGCCGACCGAGCGCGTCTACGGCTTCCCGCTCGAACAGATCGAGCCCCCTGAGCTTCCAGCGCAGCCCATCCCGAAGACGGACCTGCTCCGCCCCCTCACGGGCACCTTCGAGGGCTTAGCGGGCGTCTACGCCGCACGGGCGGCCCGCCTTCGCCTCCAGCAGAACGGCGCGACGGGCGCGTTCTTCCTCGACGCTGACTACGACGGTCTGAGCACCTACAGCCCCTTCGATGCGGCGGTGTCGTCGGGCACGGCGATCTACAACCGAGCGGGGGGCACCGTCGGCTATGCGAGCAGCGCCGGGTGGCAGATCGAGGCGGGCGGGCGCTTCGTGGACCATGAACTGTACGGGGCCGCCTTCGCCGCACCGGGAGCCCTAGCGGGCAGCGCGCTCCCAGACCAACCCACGCGAACGACCGTCCACGGCCACCTCCTGGCGCGCTTCGGCGACGCCGAGGGCCCCACCTCCGGAACGCTCCGCTACGACTTCGCCTCGACGACGACCGACCTCGACGCCTTCGCGACCACCGCCACGCTCGCTGCGGATAACCCGACCGAGAGCCGCCTGACCGCCACGGGACGGACCACCTGGCGCCGTCTCCACCTCGACGGGCACGGCAGCATTGCCGGGACCGACGCCGCCGTGGGGACCGACATCGTCGGCGCAGGGGCCGGGCTCGCCCTCGCCCTGCGGCAGACGCGTACGAGTTCGCTCCGCGTCGGCGCGCGCGTCCTGTTCACGGAGGGTGCCCTCGGCACCACCACGGCTGTCGGCCCGCTCGTCGCCTTCGAGCTGCGCCCGCGCCGGGGCACCGTCCGCGTGTTCGCCGAGAACAGCCCGCGCGTCGTCCACCAGGGCCTTGCGTCGGTGTTTGCTGCCAATCCCTTTGCGGAGCGTGTGCCGCTCATCATGCCCGAGATCCGCCCCGTTGATGCCCGGGCAGGCGTCCGGACGCAGTTTGGCGAGATCCAGGCTACCGTCTACGGCGGCGCGCAGTGGGGCGACCACGCGCAGTTCTTCGAGCGCAACGCGCAGACGGGACTCTTCACCGTGGGCTACGACGAAGCGCAGCGTTTCTTCGGGGGCGTCGAGGCCGCGTTCGGCAGCCCGGACCGCATCGAGGCCACGGTGGGCGTCGAAGCCCGCTCGGGACGGCTCGTGGATGCGGATGCGGACCTCCCCTACTACGCGCCCGTGGTGGCGACGGCGAGCGTGGCGACGGCGCTGCTGAACGAGCGGCTGCGCCTCGGCCTCCACGCGCGCGCCGAGGGCGTGCGGCCAGCCAGCGTGGCGGGCGACGAGGCACCCGGCTTCCTCGACCTCAGCGCGGAGGCGAGCTACCGGTTCAACGAGCGCTTCGACGTGGTCGTGCGCGGCGGCGGCCTCGCAGGCGAGGTGGAGCGGTGGGACGGCTACCCCGAGGCCCCGTTCACCGTGCTAGGCGGCCTGCGCGCGCGCTGGTAGACGCAGCGTGACGTCGCTGGGCTGTCGGGGGCGCGGCTGATTTCGCGACGGTGCGCCGTGGTGGTATCTTTCGCCTACTCACTTTGCGCGCTCCGCTCCTGGCCGTCGCCCGGCCTGTGCCCCCGCTAGGCTCCCGCCATGCCTGCCACCGACGCCGACGTACTCCGCGCCTTCGCCGACGCTCTCCGCGAGGGCCTCGCCCGCGACCACGCCGTCAGCGTCGACGGCCTCGGCACGTTCCACCGCGAGCACGAGCCCAGCCGCTTCGACGACTCCGTCGTGCCGCCGCGCCTGCTCCCGCCGCGCGAGGTCGTGCGCTTCGTCCCGGACCCGCGTCCCGCCGAGCCACCGCGCTGACGTCCTCACGGCCCCTCCACCTGTCCCGTGCCCATGCAGCCCGACTTGCTCGCCCGCTTCGCTGAACCGCTCGGGCTGGCCCCCGCCGAAGCGCGGCCCGTCCTTGCTCGGCTCATCGCCAGCATCCACCGCACCATCGAGACGCAGGGCGGCGTGTTCGTGCCAGGCGTGGGGACGTTCCGCCGCCAGGGCGACGCCCTCACGTTCGAGGCGACGCCTGACCTGGCGGACGCTGTGAACCACCGCTACGCGGGCCTGGCCCCGCTCGCGCCGCAGACGACCGACCACGCCGAGACGCCCCTCCCCGCGCTCGAACTCGACGCGCCGCTGCGGCTCAACCTGCCTGCGCCGTCGCCGCTGCGCGACCTCGGCGACCAGCCCGCGCCGCCCGCCGAGGACGTGCGCCTCCCTGACGAGCGCGTGCCCGACCTCGCGCCGCCGCCGCCCGCGCTCCCGACCGAGCCCTTCACGCTCTCGCTCGACAGCGCGCCAGACGACCTCCCGACCCTGGACGACTCGGAGGACCTGCTCGACGACGTGTGGACCTCGGCAGACGACTTACCGCCGCCTGAGCCCCTCGACGTGAGCCCGCCGGACCTGGACGCCCCCTTTGCCCTCGGCGCTATCGGGAATCTGTCGTCTGGGCTGGACGCGCCTGAGCATGCGGCCTCCGGCTTCGGGGACGCGACGGTGGAGGACGCGCCGCCCGCAGCGTTCATGGACGCCACGGTGACCGATGCCACCGAGGACGCGGGCGTGATGGAAGACGCAGAGGTGGTCGAGGACGCGGACATCGTGGACCCGGATGTCGTGGACGGGGCCAGCTTCGGCACGATGGGGTTCGAGGAAACGACTTCTTACGAGACGGACGCCAGCGAGGAGACGGACGCGCCCGATGCGCTCGCGTTTGCAGCGCCTCCTGCGTTCGAGCTCCCTGCGGTTGACCTCGGCACAGACGACGTTGCCGCGGACGACCTTGCCGCGGGCACGTTCTCTGCGGGCAACCTGGCTTTCGATGGGCCGGTGACGGAGGAGTTGGATCTCGGCAACCCCCTCGCCCGCGACGAAGCCGCCGCGCTCGACACCGTGCTCTCGTTCGAGGACTCCGCCGCGCTGGACGGCCCGCCCGTCTTCGACGACCTGCCCGCTGACGATACCACGGACGGCCTGGACGATCTCTTCGACGACGTGCCGCCGAGCGACGCCGCTCTCTCCGACTCGCTCGCGTCCGACGACGCCCCGCTGTCTGGTGACCCAACTGACGAGGATGTGGCCCCGTTGCCCCTTGGGTCGTTCGATACCGACGCGTTCGCTTCGGATCCGATGGCGGACCTCTTCCCCGTGCCTGACGAGCTTCCGCCCGTGACGCTCGCCTCGCCAGAGTTGGATGAGGCTCCATCCGATGCCTTGGAGACTGCGGTCGACGACGCCTTCGATGCCGATGTCACTACGGCTGCGGAGGCAGATGCGAGTGCAGAGACCAGCGCTGAGGTTATCTCAACGGAAACTCAAGAGTTCGACCTACCGCCATTCGAGGCGGACACGCTGAGCAGCGAAGCCGACTCTCCGTTGGATTCGGTGGACCTCGCTGCACCAAACTCCGACGATGAGGTAGTGGCCGAAGCCGCCCTCGAACCGCTCGACGCTGCGGAGGGTGAGTTGAACGAGACCTCCGAGGTCGATGGCGACTCCGAGGCGGACCCGCTGCGCCCTCCGGCATCCGAGTTCTTCGGCTTCGACGTTCCGGAGGACACGAGTTCGTTTCCCGACGTCGAGGATTTTCTGGCCATGGAGGACGACGAGGACCTCGACGCCATCGGCCTGAGCCTGGACGGCGTGGGTGGCGATGACGTGGATGCGAGCTACGTGGACGCCGGTGAGGAAGGCGATACGGACGAGAGCCCCGTTGCCCACGGGGACGACGCAGCCTCCGAGAATCAGACCGGTGCAACCAGCACGGCGGACTTTTTTGGCACGTTCGCCATTCAGGACGCGCGCCCCGCTTCGGACGAAGACCCAGAAACCTTCGCCGAGGCTTCTGTGCCGCCGGATACGCCCGCCGATGGCCGCGCAACGCTAGACGTGCCCGAGAGCCCGTGGGCTCCCGTACCCGACCCGCTCGCATCTGAGGGCAACCTGCCCCCGGTAGAGTTGGACACGACGTTTGACGAGTTCTCGGCCGCCCTCGACTCCACGCCAGACGAGGACACCCCTGACTTCGGAAATACAGCGGCCTTCGAGGACACGACCCTGGACAGCTCCATCTCCACTGACGCTACCTCTGCCGAAGACGAGAGCGAGGCAGACGACGGGACCAGCATCGCGCCGCACCTGCTCGGCGGCTTTGCCGCGCTCGGCGCTGCCGGTGCGCTGTGGTCGGACCGGGACGAGATCGAGGCTGGCGACGCCCACCTCCCGGCCGACGCTGTCGGCGAGCCTGGTGCGGAGGACACCCTGATCCCAGACGAAGCGCTGGAGCCGCTCGACGCGATCTACGACGAGGTATCTGCCGAGGACGTGCGCACCGACGAGGCGCCCACCGAGATCGCCCTCGATGCCGAGCCTGAAGAAGCGGTGACCGCGTCCGAGATCGTAGTGGAAGCCGATGCGTGGACTACGCCGGAGACGCCTGCCGCCCCTCCGGAGGTCGCCTCGTTTGCCCCCGACGACCCGGACGGCCCGCTCGGTGCCCCCTGGGGAATCGGCACGGCAGCCCCGGTCGCGCCGACAGGGGCCACGCCCTTCCCCGACGGCATCCCGCCCGCCGACCCCGTCACGATGCCCCTGACCGCGGATCTGTTCGAAGAAACCCCGGCCCCCGCGGTGGCAGCGACGGCTACCGCGCCTGAGCCCGAGGAAGAGAAGCGGGCGTCCTGGCCGTGGCTCATGCTGTTACCCCTGCTGCTCCTGCTCTCGTTTGGGGTGTACGCCCTCTGGGAGCGCCTTGCTGCGCCGACCCAGGCCGAGGTCACCCTGACCGACCCCTCGGCTCCCCTCGACGCCGCAGAGGATGCGATGGCCACCGATCCTTCCCTAGCTGACGGTGCCCTCACAGGGGACGACGTGTCAGCCGACGACGCGATCCTGGACGACGCGGATGCGCCGCCCGACCCATTCGACAGCGACGCGTCCGCTGCGGACGCCCCTGCCACCGACGCTCCGGAGTCCCTGCTCGCTGAGGATTCGGCAGAGGAACCCGCGACCGAGGAGGCAGCACCGCCTTCCGGTCTCTACGGCGAGGGCCGCATCGACCTAAACCAGGGCGGCTACACGTGGGTGGTCACGAACCCGGACGGCGGGCGCACCCCGGAGCAGCAAGCCGCGCAATACCGCGCCCAGGGCTTCCGTTCGGGGGTCGTGCAAGGCCGTGTCGAAGGCGCTGTCGTCGAGCGCGTATGCCTCGGACAGTTTGCCACGCTCGAGTCGGCGCGGGAGGCGCGGGGCCAACTCCCGGGCAGCGTACCCAGCAGTTCGTGGGTGCTGCGCCTGTCCTCACCGACGGTCGTGCGCTAACACGGATCGGGCCCTGACTCCGCGTGCAGCCGTGCCACCAGGCTGCTTCCACTCCCACTCTCCGCCGCCGCCCGCATGGGATCGTTCCTGTTGATCGCGCTCCAGAGCGCGCCCCTTGCCGCCGACAGCCTCGCGCAGACCGTGGAGGTCGTCGAGCGCGTGTCGCTGCTCAGCCTGCTCGTGAAGGGCGGCTGGACGATGGTGCCCATCGGGCTGCTGTCCGTGCTCACCATTTACCTGTTCGTCGAGCGATTGCTGACGCTGCGGCGGGCTGAGGCCGACCCCGAGACGTTCACGCAGAACGTCCGCGAGTACGTCCAGCACGGCGACATCGGCGGCGCGCGGCGCTACTGCCGCGAGTTCGACACGCCAATGGCGCGCATCATCCGGTCGGGCCTCGACCGCATCGGGCGGCCGATCAGCGAGATCAAGGAGGCCGTGCAGGCCGCCGGAAAGCATGAGACGTTCATGCTGGAGCGCCGCCTCGACCTCATCGCCTCGTCCGCTGCCATCGCGCCGATGCTCGGCTTCCTAGGGACGGTGATCGGGATGATCCGCGCGTTCCAGCAGATCCAGAACCTCCAGGGCAGCGTCAACCCGAGCGTGCTCGCCGAGGGCATCTGGGAGGCGCTCGTCACGACGGCCGCCGGGCTTGCCGTGGGCGTGGTGGCGCTCTTCGCCTACAACTTCCTCGTCAACCGGATCAACCGGACAGTGAACGACCTCGAGCGCGCCTCGACGGACTTCATCGACCTGCTCCAGACGCCGACGACGGCGAGCCCACCGCGCCCGCTCCCCACGACCTACGCGTCCTAGCCGAGCTGTGCGATGAACCTCGACTTCTCGACCGGACGGAAGCCGCTCACGGTGTTTAGCCTCGCTGGGCTGACCGACATCGTGCTGCTGCTGCTGATCTTCTTCCTACTCACGAGTTCGTTCGTGACGCAGCAGGGCATCCGCGTCAACCTCCCCGAATCGGCCGCCGGCGTGCCGGAGGAGCAACAGTATGTGAGCGTTGCGATCACGGCCGAGGGGCTCTATTTCGTCGGCGACGCGGAGGTAGCGGAGGATGACCTCACGACAGCGATTGCAGAGGCCCGTGGGGAGCGCGACGCCCTCGTCCTCCGCGCGGACGCCGAGGCCAGCGTCCGGCAGTTCGCCGCCGTAGCCACCGCCGCCCAGGCCAACGCGCTCCGCGTCCTCATGGCGACAGCACCGTTGGAGCGGTGACCCCATATGCTGGTAGCGTGCTAGAGCAGGCTCTTGGCCTCCTGTCTCATTTCCTCGGAGACAGTAGCTGAGCCCGAGACCTCCTCGAGAAGCGCATAGAGAACTTGCCCTTCCACCTCTTGGATCCCGGAATTAAGGAGACGCCGGACCATCGTCAGGCTCATCAACGAGGGCATCCGTCGAACGGAGGCGACGAGGAGAGGTGCATATCGTCCGGCGTTTTCGAGCCCATGTAGCGCCGTCCACAGCACGCCAGCGCCATCGTCCTCTGGATAGCGCTCGAACAGGTAGAACACCGCGTTCTGCTCACGAGGGCCGACCTCGCCCTCGGTGAACAGTTCGATCAGTAGCGTATCAAGATGGAGCCAGTTGCCATCTATGGGCTCAAACCGTGCGATCTCATTCAGGAGATGCTGGCGCCTGCTTTCCATGACAGCAGTGCTGGACCAAACATATGCGAGCGCCTGGCCATCGTGCAGACAGCCAGGCGCTCGCGCGAGACAGGACCGCTATGCTTAATCGCGGCTCATGAAGAGGCTGAGCACATACCAGAACATTAGCGCGACCGAGGCGAAGAGCTGCAGCGAGGCCGCCACGTGCTTGTCCTCGGGGTAGTGGTGGAGGATGTTCGACGTGTCGTACAGGATGGCGGCCCCGGCGAGGCCGATCATCGCCACCGAGAAGAAGGTGCCGAGTTGGAAGCCGAAGAGCACGCCCGCCACGATCAGCACGATCGCCACGATGAAGCCCCACCGGAGCATCCCGCCCAGGAACGAGAAGTCCTTGCGCGTCATCACGGCGACGGCGGTGAGGCCCGTGAAGCCCATGAGCGTGACCCAAGCCGCCTTGTTGATGACGCCGGGGTCGTTGGTGTAGTAGGCCGAGATGACGAGCAGCGGCACGAAGATGATCGCCTGGGCGAGCACGAAGCCGCCGAGCGCGGCGTACTGCGCGACCGGATTCTCGACCGTGGTCGCCACCCGGCTGGCAAGCCAGCTCACGAGCACGAAGCCGCCGAGCACGAAGAGCCAGCTTACGCTCAGCATCGCCTCGGCCATCGGAACGGCGAGGCCGCTGGTGAAGAAGAACGCTTCGATGGCGACGAAGAGCAGGATCGCACCGAACAGGTGCATGTAGGTGCGCATGACGAACGCCGCGCGGGCGTCCGCTTCGAGCGCGGCAACAGGATAGGTGGGAGTCTGCATGGACCGGATAGAACGGGTGAGGGTGAAATCAAGGACGTAGTATCGAACGAAGTAAGGTTGCGCGTGCGTGTGGCAGGTGGCACGACAGACTCGCTTCGCGTCCGATAATGCAGCGAGATCCCCCGCCTGCGCAAGAGGTCGCGCGCGGTTTTGCGACGGTTTCTATCTCAGGCATCTGCAGCGGCGCGCGCCCGTGTCGATTGGCCGAAGGATTGCTCGGGGACGGGGGCTGGGCACGCATTGTGTGCTAGGCAAGCGCACCGTGCCACCGTCTCCACTCTACCCCTCGCCTCATGGGCCAGACCAACCTCTTCCTGATCGTGTTCGTAATCATCATCACGATGATTGCCGTGGTGGCGGGCATGTTCGCCTACCAGTCGCACGACCGGCAGAACTCCTTCGACCGCATGACCGCCGAGTCGATGCGCGTCGCGAGCGACGTGCTGCTCTGGAAGGAGAAGAGCATCCGCATGGGCGGCGGCCTCGAAGCCCCTACCCTCTCGGTGCTGACCCTCGATCAGCTTGGCTACCCGAAGTACGACGCGGACAACCAGTACGGCGGCAACCGCTACGGCTACTTCGGCTTCGACTCGGTTGCCACGACGACCCCGTTGATGAACTACTACTCGACCGATCACCCGGACCTGCTCGTGCAGGTGCGCTTCTACGGGCGGCGCAACAACTGCTTCCAGATCCGCCGTGCGATCAACACGGAGGGCGACGGCACGGGGGAGTGGGCTTGGGTGGACCTGATCCAGCGCCCTGACGCCTGCAACGGCTGGTAAGCGCCGTCCACGAGAGGCGCTTCCAGGCAGCAACAGGCCGACGCGTACCTGACTGCTACTCGGATGCCTCGTGCGTCTCATCTCGACTCGTACGACGGTCCTGAGCGTAGACGCTGGCCCCCGGCGAATCCTCCGGGAAGCCCTTGCCAGACCGCGCCGACTCGGCGCGTTCTTTGCGTATCCTGCCCCGCCCGTCCGGACTACCGCCACCTAGCTCCCCAGGCCATGCGCGCCGTCGCTTTTCGCCTCGCCCTGAGGCTCGTTCCGAG
>JBCCRG010000098.1:0-9876 GCA_039208155.1 Bacteroidota bacterium
CCGCCGAGGATGCTTGCCCGCTCGCGCATGCCGAGCAGGCCGAGCGAGCGCACGGGAGCATCGGCGGCGAGCGAGAACCCGCGCCCGTCGTCGATGACGTGGAGGACGAGGTCGCCGTCGGTCTCTTCCAGGTGGAGGCTGACTTCGGTCGCGTTGGCGTGGCGCGCCACGTTGGTGAGCGCCTCCTGCGCGATCCGAAACAGCGCCGTGGCCGCTGCTTCCGGGATATCCGCCTCGTCCGTATCGAGAGACGCCGTGACCGTGCAGGCGACCCCAGCCCGGTCCGCGAACTGCTGCGCGTGCCACTCCAGTGCACTCGCCAGCCCGATGTCGTCGAGGATGCTCGGGCGCAGCGCCTGCGCGATCTGCCGGACGTGCTGCACCGTCTCGTCGATCTGCGTGTTGACGCGCGCCAGGCGTGCCTGCAAGCCCTCCGCGTCCGCGCGGTCGAGGTGGCGGGCCACCCAACTCACGTCGAGGCGGAGCGAGGTGAGCATCTGGCCGAGACGGTCGTGGACCTCCCGGGACAGCGCCGAGCGCTCCTCCTCGCGGATGTGCTGGAGGTGCGCCGCCAGCTCGCGCAGCGCCCCGCGTGAGTCTTCAAGCTCGGCCTGCGTCGCGACCAACTCGGACACGTTCGCCGCGACGCCGATGATGCGCGTGAGCTCGTCGTCCCTGTCGAACACCGGGCGGAACCAGAGATCGAAGTGGTGCCCCCGGAGGGCGACGAGGGTCTCGCCAGCCCGGCCGTCGAGTGCCGTGGCGAGAGCGTCCATGACGCCGTCGTTGTCCCCGAAGAACTCCGCGACGGGATTCCCCAACAACTCCTCGCGCGTCCGCCCGATGTCGTCAAGGCCGCGCCCTTCGATAAGGCTAAAGCGGCCCGTCGCGTCCAGCGCGAAGACGATCACCGGGACCGTCGAGACAACGTGGCGGATGAGGCGCTCGCGCTCCTGCAGGGCTGCCTCGGCTTCAACCTGGGCGGTCAGGTCGCGGATGAGCGCCAGCAGCTCCGGCGCGTGGGGCACGCAGCGGATCTCGTGGTGCCGCGCCTCGCCGTCCACGTACGTGGTGTGGCGGAACGTGACGGGCTCCCCGGTCATCAGGGCCCCCAGGGCAGCCTCGGCGTAGGGCTGCTTCATGTCCGCGGGGACCACGTCCTGCGCGTAGAGTCCCACCACGTCGGTGGGCAGGAGCGCTGAGGGAAACGACGCGGGCACGTGGAAGTCGAGGACGAGGCCGGTGCTGTCGATGCGGACGATGGCGTCGGGCAGGGCCTCGATGAGCGCCCGCATGCGCGCCTCGCTCTCCTGCGCCGCCTCGACCACGGACGCAACGTCGGTCGGCAGGGCCTCGATGCCGCTGCCCAGGTCGAACCGAGCCCACGCTCGTGCGAGCACGTGGTCTACGTCGGTCGGGTTGCTCCCGAGGCGGACGACTTCGTCCGCGCCAAGCCGGAGCGCCTGCAGCGCCGTCTCATTCTCCGCCTCCCCGTCGAGCACCACCACGACGGGCGCATGACCATGCGTTGCCCCCAGCGCGGCGGTGAGCGTCGCCTCGTCGTTGGGCACGACCACGACCGTGGGCGGCGCGGTCGCGAGCGTGCGCTGGAGCGCGTCCGCGTCGGTGAAGGTCGCGAAAGGACGCAGGGACGCGACCGCAGGCGGCGGCGCGGTGCTGGCCGGATCGTACCAGATGAGGCGTTCGACGGAGTCCATGGCGCAGCAGCAGAGCAAGAAGGGTTCGGTCCAGATCCCGGCGGAGCATACGCGCGGGCACGACCAGCAGTGCCCGCGCCCCTAAAACTGACTCCAGGCACGGCGTTTCTTCCGATCTTGCCCGCGTCCCGCCCCTACTCCGATGCGCCTCGTCTTCGCTTTCGCTCTGCTCGCCCTGGTGGCCCCGCGCGGCGGCGCCCAGGAGGCCCTAGGCTTGCCGGATGCGCCGGTGCTGTGGCTGGGCGGCGGGACGCTCCCGGGCATCGGCGTCCACGCGAACTACGCGACGCCGCTCGTCACGCTCCTCACGCGCGAGGTGGCGCTCTACGCCGACTTCACCCCCCGCGTGGACGGCCGTGACGGCGAGCTTCGGGTCGCGGGCGGCGTCGGCGGCAGCCTCCGGGTCCTGCGCGTGGCGGCGCTGCTCTCCGAGGCCGACCTCAGCCGCGGCGACCTCGACGTGGGCCTGCGCTTCGGCCCGGCCTTCCTCTTCGCGCTCTACGAGCAGACGGCGGCCAGCCGCGCCCGCTCGTTCCGCGTCTTCCTCGACCCGTTCGTGCGCGGGGCCTACCAGTTCGAGAGCGGCATCGTCGTCTATGCCGAATTCGGCGCGCAGGACCCGAGCCTGCGCGTAGGCTTCGGGCTGGGGCTGTAGCCACGCACAGCAGCTACTCGGACCGGCGCAGGCTCTCGAAGAAGCGCTGCGCCACGGCGGTCCATTCCTCGGTCTCGATCTCCCAGCCAGGGACTTCTAGGTCAAGTACGGCCAGCATGACGATCCACGAATCAAGGATAAGAGTGCGTGCGGTTATGGGCGAGCCTCCACTGGACCCCTGCACTGCGATTGCTCGTCCACTTGGCAGCGTCTCGATCCAGCGTTCGTGCACCTCCACCTCAGCGTCTCCCGTCATAGTTGCCAGGGCCAGGTCTGCTATCTGGTTGCGCTCTTCCTCTGTCGCGCTACCTAGAAACGGAAACTCTGCACCAAAGACTATGAACGCCATTGGAGTGACAACCACCATGGCTCGGTGTAAGGGGTAGCCCTGGTACTCAACCGTCTCGAAGGGCATGTCAAACGGAGCCTGAACCTCATACCCTGACTCGGCGACAGGAACTGTAAGCCACGTCTCAGGCAACGGTGCATCGGAGGCATCGACGAGGAACTGCTGGGGCTTCCGCACGCCTGCTTCGACACCGACAGAAAGAACGTTTTCAGGGGGCACGGCCACGCAAGGGAAAACCGGGCTGTAGGCGCAGGAGGGGTTGGACGCTTTGTTGAAGTCGAGGTCCGCCGTCTCTGCGCCGGTTCCGGGGTGCGGCACCGAGAGACTACGCCCACCGTTGAAAGTGGTGTGGTCTGTCGTAGCGTCTTGAAAGGGAACGAAGAGGCTGTCCGAGATGGTTTCCACGAGCGTATATGCCGTGAGCGTGTGTGGCGCGCCCCCGAGAGTGAAATGGAGCCGCGCGGCGATGCGGTAGTCGACGGTACTGCTGTCGGTTGCCAGCATCGCCACAACCTCGCCCTCCTCGATCCACTCCACCTCCGCCGCGAGGCGGTAGGCTGGATCGATGGGGAAGTAGCTTAACCGCTCGAACAAGAGGCGGCTGCGCGGATCAAGAGGCGACGTGCGTGGGTCGCGGAACTCTGCGTCCGTCTCGGCGCGCTCGGCCTTGACGCTGGCGACGTACGCAGCGCGGTCATAGCCGTCAAGGGGCTGCGCGGCGACGGAGGCGGAGGCGATCAGCGTGCCGAGTAGCAGCGCGAGCAGAGCGCGCGGCTGTGAACGGCGATCCTGGGCCATGGGCGTTACCACTTGTCTTGGTTGAGCAGCACGCGCTCGATGGCGTCGGCGCGCTGGGCGGTGAACAGGAGCAGTTCGTCGAGCACGCTGGCCTCGGCGTCGAGGGGGAGGTACGTGACGAAGGCGAGCGTGTAGGTCCCGTCCTCGTTGCTGTAGACCCGGAAGCTGCCCGTGTCGAAGCGCCCATTCTCGAGGAGCAACCGCTGGGCGATCTCAGCCGATGGCGGTTTGGGCCCGCGGTAGATCATCCCGAAGAGCGCCGTGATAGTCGTGCCGTTGGCGATGAACTCTTCGTTGCTCACATAAACACCCTGGACTCGATCATCGTCCAGTTCAAAGACGACATTGAAGCCGTTTTCGTCCCTGTCGTAGACGATGCCCGCCTCGTCCATCAGCCGCGCCAGCCTCGGGTAGGTCAGCGACGCGTCGATGCGAAAGCCCTGGAAGAAGCGCCCGGTTTCGAAGGTGTCCACGTCGCCTGCTGCCACGGACTTACCCACCGCGTAGAGGATGTCCTCTGCGATGACGTACTGGTAGCCGAAGCGCTCCCCGTTGGCCGCGTCAACGACGACGACGCGGGCGGGATAGCCTTGAACGATAGTCTTCTCGTCCCGCACGATCGTGCCCTCGAGAGAGGCCATCATGCCTTGCACGGCGTTATCCATCATCTGCGCCTGCGTGAAGGTCTCTGCCGCGTCGGGATCGATCCGCGCCGCGAGGGCGACGTAGCCGTCGGTGGGGTCCGGCTCGTAGAGCTTCATCTCGACGTTGGGCGCCGTGCTCTGCGTGATGGGGGCCTCCGGAAACTCGATCTGGTAGCCGAACTCCTCCGATACCGCGACCACCCAGCCGTCGCCGGTCATGCGGAGGCTGTCGTCGTCCTCGGCTTGCTCGTCGCGGAGCCGCTGGAGCAGGTCCATCAGCATCGTGGCGGCGCTGTCCGCACTGACGCTGTCGCGCTCGGCTTCTAGGGCAGCGGGCGGCGGCGGCGTTGGGAGGGGAGCGTCTTGGGCACGCGCTGCCAAGCCGAGTCCGATGGAGGAGGCAAGCAGCAGGGCGGCGAGGGTGCATCGCACCAGATCAACGCGAGTGTGCTGGGGCATGACGAGCACGAGGGGTGGGTGGAGGGGGCGAAACGGCCGGGCAGAGCATACCAACCCGGCGCCCGTCAGGAAAGGGCGCGCATGCCAAGCCATGCGCCATTCATAAGCCTCGCTTCGTTTTCCAGGCCGTGCCTACCGGAACACGATCTCGCGGATGACCTCGCGGCCGAGCTGCTCGTTGAGCCGTTCGCGCCAGCGCTCCCGCTGGAGGTGGAGCTGGTGCCGCCACATCGCGGACGTCAGGTGGACGAAGAGCACGCCCTCACGCACCCAGACCTTCGTCGTGACACCGTTGATCGTCGCGCCCGCCAGGTGCGCCCACTGCTCGACGGCGCGCACCTCATCGATGCGCTGCCGGGCGCCCATCCGGTCGATGACTTCGCGGAGGACGGAGCCGAGCGATTGGGGCGTGTGGGCAGACATGGGCGGGGGAGAGCAGACAGGACACGGGAAGGTGCCTGTGCAGGGTCGGGGTGTCAAGCGAAGAATCGCGCTGGGGACGGTGTTACCTCCGGTCCCTCGGGCTCGGCCTCGCTGGTACTTTGCGCCGAGCCTTCCATGTTTCCCGTCTCCATGCGTCTCCTTCTGACCGCCGCTGCGGTCCTCCTGCTCACGTTCCAGCTGCCCGGCGTCGTGCACGCCCAGGCACGCGACACGCTCGTGCTCGACCTGAACGAGGCGCTGAACCGGGCGCTCGACGGGAGCCCTGAGGTCGCCATCGAAATGGCCGGGCAGGACTTCGCCGAGGCGCGGGCCTCGGAGGCACGGGCGGCGCGCTTCGCAACCGAGTTCACCCTCACCACCGGCCACGCCATCGCGCCTGGCCTGACGGACATCGACCCGACGCTTAGCCTCAACGAGCAGTACCTGAATCCGAGCCTGCGGAACGACTGGGCCAACCCGAGCCCGTACAATCAGTACGACATCGAGCTGCTGCAGCCCATCTACACGGGGGGTGAGATCAAGGGGAATATCGACGCGGCGAATGCCGCGGCGCGCCTGGAGGCCGCCGAGGTCGATCAGAAGGCCAGCGAGGTGGCGCTGCGCACGGGCGAGCTGTACTACTCGCTGCTGCTCACCCAGCGCCTCAATGCGCTCACGGGCGAGGCTGGGCGGGCCCTCGGCACGGCGCAACGCGAGCTCCAGGCGCTCCTCGACGACGGCGACCCGAACGTGACGGACGCCGACCTCTTTCAGCTTCAGCTCTTCGAGCAGGAGTACCGCCGCCAGGTCGCTGAGGTACAGCAGCAGGTGGCGCTGGCCCAGGTCGCGCTGGCGCGCCAGATCCTGCAGCCGGAGGTCGTCGTGGTCCCTGCGGAGGCGACGCTCGCTCCAGTCGTGTTTCAGCGGGACGCGCTCGAGGTCTACCAGGACACCGCGCTCCGGCGGCGGGGCGAGATGCGGCGGGCGCAGGCAGGCGTCGAGGCACGCGATGCGCTCGTCCGGGTCGCGCGCTCGAACTACTACCCGAAGCTGTTCTTCAGCCTCACGCAGGCCGGGCGCTACACGTCTGGACGCCGGCAGCAGGCCAACCCCTACGTCTCTGACGGCTTCCTGGGGGCGGGCCTCCGGACGGGGTTCGGGATCCGCCTCGACCTCGCCTTTCACCAGACGCGCGCGCGGGTGGCACAGGCCGTCGCCGAGCGCTCGGAGGTACGCGCCCAGCGCACGGCGGCCGAGCAACTCGTGCTCTTCGGCGTGGAGCAGGCCTACCGCGACCTCGTCATCGCGGAGGAGGCGCTCGTCACGCGGCAGACCTCGTCCAAGATCGCGGGCGACTGGCTCCGCACCGAGCAGATCAACGCCGACCTCGGCTTCGGCGAGACCGACGACCTCGTGGCCGCCGTCCGCGCCGACCTCGAAGCCCGCGCCTCCGAGCTTGAAGCAATCCACGCCTACAACGTCGCCGTGCTGCGCCTCTTCGACGCCTCCGGCACGCTCACGTCGCGGCTTGGCGGCGGCTCGCTCTTCGAATAGGCACGAGAGCACGCCGCGCTCAGCGCGCCGCGGCGAATTCAGGCTTCGGCCTTCTTCGCCGCGGCGCGCTGCAATGCGCGGTAGGCCCCGCACCACCAGTCGGAGTCACGGGTAAGCTTGGTCACGGTCACGTCCTGGAAACGTGGCACGAGGTCGATCAGGAGCGGCGGCACGGCGGACCAATCCTGCGCGAGGAGCAGCGCTTCGAGGTCGTCGGCGGCGTAGCGCGCCCAGAGCCAGTCGGCGCGCAGCTTCTCCGACTTCTTCCAGTAGTTGCGCTCGTCCCACGCGTGCGCGCTCTCGTCGATGGTCGTGTAGATGCCGCGCAGATTGTGGACGAGGAACGCCGTCATGTCGCGCGCCTCCTCGTCGAAGCGGCCTGTGGCGAGGCCCTCGTTTTGGGCGAGGAGGCGAAGGACTTCGGCGCAGGAGCGAAGGTGCGCGCGGCGGCGCTTGGCGGGGGTATCGCCGGTCTGGATAACGCGACCCATCGGAGCAGAGCAGTCGGTGTGCAGGAAAGACGGCGGGAAACTACGCCGCGATCACAGCGAGCGGCGATCACGAGGAGCGCCGTCGCTTCAGGAAGCGCCCGAGCCACGCGTCGCCCTCCTCGAAGCGGAAGACTACCGCAAGGCCGAGGTACGTCACGCCGAACGCGGCGAGCACCGCGAGCGCATGGACGGCGAACGGTACGTCCGTCGGCGGCAGCGCCCAGCGCACGAGCGCCGCCGGGATCGCGGCCAACCCGGCAAGGCCGAGCACCTGCAGCGCGCGGCCCCACGGCAGTTCGAAGCCATCGAGGCGCGTCCGGAGCGCCCAGCGCAGGGCGAGCAGCTCCACCCACGCGCCCACCGCCGAGCCAAGCGCTAACCCCACGGCGGCGAGCGTGAGCGGACGGCCTCCGGCAGGCAGGCCCCCGAAGACGCCAACGAAGTCGGGCAGCGAGACGGTGTCGAGCCAGAACATGAGCGCAGCCCCGAGGACGCCCGAGACGGCCACGCGCGCCACCGCGATCTTGGCAGGGGTCCGAGTGTCGCTGAGCGCGTAGAAGCTGTTCTGCAAGAGCCGCGACACGGCCGTCGCCGCCAGCCCGAGGCTGTAGCCCGCCAGGATGAGGTAGACGAGCCACGTGTCGTCCAGCCCGAACGCCCCGCCGCCGAAGAGCAGCCCGACGACTAGCAGCCCGAAGCCGACATATACCACGACCGTCGGAATGAGTAAAAAAAGCATCTGCCGGACAGAGCGATTGACGCGCCCGAGGAATTCCGAGAGCCGCGCCTGCGAGATGCGCGAGAGCTCCGGCAGCTCGCTCGCCGCGACGCTCATCCCGAAGAGCGAAACGGGCAGCAGGTAGAGCACCAGCGCGGGCCGCAGTGCGCCGAGCGTCCCGGCGGTCGCCAACCCTGCGAGGATGGTGTCGAGGTAGCTGGAAAACTGGTAGACGCCGCGCCCCGCCAGCACGGGCCCGAAGGCGCGCAGGGCCTCGCGCACGCCCTCGACCTTGCGCGAGACCGAGAACCGGAAGCCCCGGAGCAGCCGCAGCACGACGGGCAGCTGGATGAGGAACTGCAGCGCCCCGCCCACGAGCGCCCCCACGACGGCTGCCCACAGCAGCGCGTTGAGCGTCGCGACCGGGATCACATCGAGCGCGCCGATGCCGAACGGGTTGTCGAACTGGCGGCTCGCCATGAACACCAGCGCAGCGATCACGCTGGCGTTCATCATTACGGGCGCAGCGTAGGGAAGGAGGAAGCGCCGGTGGCTGTTGAGCACGCCCAGCGCCCACGCCGAGAGCGCCAGCAGCGCCGCCATCGGCAACGCGATCCTGAACATCCCGACGGCGAGGGCATAGCGGTCCACCGCGATCTCGCCTGCCTGCACGAGTTCGGCGTCGTCGAGGAAGCCCGGCGCGAGGACGGCTACCACGACCGGAGCCGCGAGCAGACCGACCGCAACGATGCTCGCGGCGACCAGCACGAGGAGCCCGAAGATGGCCCCGGCGAAGCGCCCTGCGTCGCGCTCGCGGCCCTCGGCGAGCATGCGGCTGTAGATCGGGATGAAGCTCGCTGAGAGCGTCCCCTCGCCCAGCAGGTTGTTGATGAGGTTGGCCCCGCGCATCACGAGTTGGTAGACGTCGAGGTGCGCGCCGACGCCGAAGAAGTAGGCCACGGCCTTCTCGCGGACGAGGCCGCTGATGCGGCTCAGCAGGATGCCTGCCGCCACCAGCGCCGCTGCACTGCCGCTGCGCTGCTTCGGGGCATCACGCTGCGCATCGGCGGTAGGACTGCCGGGAGGCGCGTCCGCGGGCGGCTGCTCCAGCGTCGGGTCTGGCTCTGGGGTCTCGTCCATGCGCGACGTAGACGCGGGTTGGTGGCGATGAGTGGGTGCCATGCGCGGGCGGTTGTCCCCGTGCGCGAGGGACTACCCTATGCATGACGGCAAGCTATCGCCCGCTCTCTTCCAACACCAACGCCTACGCGGGCCAACACGAGCAGGGTGGCCTGCGAGCGACCTGGACTCGGCTATCCGAGCCGCGCCAGCCCTCGGTCTCCCAGCACGGCGAACGTACCCGTACCCTCGGCGTGGAGCGTCCCGTCGGGACCGACGAGGCGGACCGTGACGGCCATGCGACCTTCGGCGTCGGGCGGGGCTGCCTCGGCCTCGGCCGTGGCGACGACGCCCAGCGGCAGCATCGCCAGGAACCGGCAGGTGATCTCGGCGGCGACAGACGGCTTGCCGCGTAGCAGCGCCGCCGTGCCCATCGCCTCGTCCAGCACCGCTGCCATCGCGCCGCCGTGGGCGTGGCCGGGCGGCCCTTCTGCGCCCGGGCCAAACCACACGCGGACGAACGTATGCCCGTCGCCCCGAGCGGGATCGTGGTAGTAGCGCAGCAGCAGCCGGTCGGTGTCTTCGTCCAGGAACGAGCGGGTGCCGAACATCTCGTTGAACTGGACGAGCGGCGTCCAGGTCGGCTCACCCGCGAGCCCGGAGGGAAGCGTGTCTGCCGAAGACGCGTCAGGGTGTACGCTGTTCATCAATTGTGGACACTAACAATTTGGCTACCGCGCAAGCAAAACGTTTACATATGCATACCTACACCTCGTAAACCTCGCCGTGCGCGGGGATAAGCACCTCGGCGTCCGGATGAAAGAACCGGATGTTGTCCGCCATCCACTCTTTCGCCTCAGCGTCCCCGTGGACGAGAAGAACGCGCGCGGGGCGGAGGTCTTCGACCACCTTGAGGAGGTCGCGGCGGTGGGCGTGGCCGCTGAACCG
>JBCCRG010000099.1:0-9875 GCA_039208155.1 Bacteroidota bacterium
CGCGCCAGCGTCACCGTGCGCGTCGCGGTGCCCTCGGGCGACTGGAGGCGGACCACGTAGACCCCGTTCGCGAGGCCGTCGGCCGTCCAGCGGAGCGCTTGCGTACCCGCAGGCTGTGCGCCGGTGAGAAGGACAGCGACCTGCCGCCCCATGAGGTCATAGACGACGACCGTGGCCTCGGCGGCCTGCTCCAGCGTCACGTCGAGCGCGACAGCGTCCCGGAACGGGTTCGGGTACGCCGCGCTCAGCGCCACGGCCATGGGCTGCGCCGCGTCGTCCTCGCTGGCTGTTGCGGTGACGAACGGGTCCGACCAGCGCTCGTCGGTAAGAAAGTCCTCGTCGGTGAGGGTTTCGAGGAAGGCGACGAGCGCCGCGCGTTCCTGGGCGTTCAGGTTGAGGCGGAGCGGCTGGCCGTTCGGCATGCGTAGCGGCGGGCTCAGGTTCGGATGCGGTCGCACGCCGCGGTCGTAGTGATCCACGACCTGCTCCAGCGTAGCGAAGCGGCCGTCGTGCATGTAGGGAGCCGTCACGGCGATGTTGCGCAGCGAGCCCGTCTTGAAGCGGCCGTCGCCCGCGCCCTCGTCCTCAGCCGTGTCCACGTCGAGGCCGTTGTTGAGCGCCTCGACGGCTACCTGGAGGTCGCCGCGGTGGCAGGCAGAGCAGCGCGCGCGGCCGTAGAAGAGCTCGAGGCCGAGGTTCTCCTGCGCCGTGAAGTTGTCGAGCGGGTCCCCAGGCGGGCCCTGCGGCTGCGCAGCGCGCCCCTCGTCGAACCTCGTGTTCGGCGCGACCATCGAGCGGACGAACTGGCTGAGCGCCCGCGCCATGCGCTCGTCGGTGATGTCGGTGGTCCCGAAGGCGTCGGCGAAGAGGGGCCCGTAGAAGTCCGTCGCTGCCAGGCGAGCCCGCACGGCGTCCAGCGTCATCCCCATCTCGACGTCGTCCTGGATCGGCATGAGTACCTGGTCTTCGAGTGTCTCGGCGCGCTCGTCCCAGAAGAAGTGCCCGTTCTCGTAGAACCGCGCGAAAGCCAGGCTCATCGAGTGACGGCCCGTCAGCCCGCCCTCGAAGCCGACGCTCAAGACGCTCGGATCGGAGAAGCCATCCACCTGCCGGTGGCACGACGCGCACGAGACCGTCTGGTTGGCCGAGAGGCGCGTATCGTAGAAGAGGACGCGCCCGAGCGTGGCCCCGGCGTCTGTGATCGGGTTGGAGGCAGGCGTGTTGTCCGTCTGCTGCACCGGCGGAACGTCTAGGTGCCGGGGCAGCTCAATGGCTGCGTAGTTGAAGGGCGTCGTCGGCAGCGTCGGCGTCTCGGCGGGCAGGAGCGGCGCGGTGAAGGCGGTGAGGACGAGTGCAGCGGAGGCGACGGCGAGCGCGAGCAGACGAAGCATGAAGCCAAGGGAGGGTGAACGTCGGGGCGACGCTACCAACATCGGCGCGGCACACGCCCGGCTTTATCGCGAACCTGTCACAACCTCGCACCAGGGTAACCACAAACGTCCAATCCGTTCACATTCAGCCTCTTAGCGGGTCCGGATCAGGCTCAGCCAGCGATCATCAGCGTCCGGTCGGCGAACGGCGCAGACTGCGTCACCGCGTCGAGCATGTACGCGGCCACATCGCTGCGGCGGATGCGCGAGGCGAGGCCGTAGTGCTCCACGCGATGCGCACGGCCGGTCGGGCTCCCCGGCGCGAGCGTCACGGGGCGAACGGCCATCCAGTCGAGATCGCTGGCCGCGAGCGTCTGCTCCATCCCGGCGAGGTCGGCGTAGGCGACGCCAATGGTGCTGCGGTCAATGAGCGTCCGGAACAGCGGGTTCACCTGCGCACGGCTCTCGGCGACGCCGCCGGCGCTGATCGTGACGAGGCGGCTGACACCGTGCCGGGGCAAGACCTCCACGAGATGCTGCGCGACGCGTGTCGTGAGGTCGGTCGGGGAGGCGGGGGCGGACCAGGGGTTCCAGACGGCCTTGCGCTTGATGCCGAGCGCCGAGCACACCGCGTCGCAGCTCTCGACGGCGCGGTCGAGCACGGCGCGGTCGAGGGCGCTGCCTCGGAACACCTCCGTGGTCTGCGAGGGCGAGAACGGCGTCCCGTCGCGGACGAGGGCGCGGACGATGTGGCCCCGCTCCGTCGCAAGGCGGCAGAGCCACTGCCCGCACCCACCCGAGGCCCCCAGAATGAGCAGCTTCATGAGCGTCTAGCGGCCGAGCGTCTGCTTTGCCGCGGCGACGACGGCCTCCGGCGTGAACCCGAGCGCCTTCATCACCTGGCCGCCGGGCGCGCTCTCGCCGAAGCGGTCGAGCCCCACCGTGACGCCATCCAGCCCGGCGTAGCGGCCCCAGCCGAGCGTGCTCCCGGCCTCGACGGTCACGCGTGCCCGGACACCCGACGGCAACACCGACTCGCGGTAGGCGGCGTCCTGCGCGTCGAACAGCTCGCAGCACGGCATCGAGACGACGCGCGCGGCGATGCCTTCCTCTTTCAGCGTCACCTGCGCCGCGAGGCAGAGGTGCACCTCCGAGCCCGCGCCGATGAGCAGCACGTCCGGAGTGCCGTCGCAGTCGGCGAGCACGTAGCCGCCCTGGTGGACGCCGTCGGCCGAGCCGTGCGTCGTGCGGTCGAGCGTCGGGCAGCCCTGGCGCGTGAACGCGAACGCCGAGGGGCCATCGGTGCGCAGGAGTGCCGCCTTCCACGCCTCCCGCGTCTCGTTGGCGTCGCACGGGCGAAAGACCGCGAGGTTGGGAATCGCCCGCAGGCCCGCAAGTTGCTCGATGGGCTGGTGCGTCGGTCCGTCCTCGCCCACGCCGATGGAGTCGTGCGTGAAGACGAACAGCACGGGCTGGTGCATGAGCGCCGCGAGGCGGATCGTGGGCTTCATGTAGTCCGAGAAGATGAGGAACGTGCCGCCGTAGGCTTGCAGGCCGCCATGGAGCGTGAGGCCGTTCATCACCGCGCCCATGCCGTGCTCGCGGACGCCGAAGCGGACATAGCGCCCGCCCGCATCCGCCGCCGTCACGTCGCGCATATCGGCGGTGCGGGTCTTGTTGCTCGGCGTGAGGTCGGCCGAGCCGCCGATGAGTTGCGGCACCGCCGGGACGAGCGCACCGAGCACCTTGCCGCTGGCCGCGCGTGTCGCCATGCCCTTCGCATCGGTGTCGAACACCGGGAGGTCGGCATCCCAACCATCGGGGAGCGTGCCTGCCATCTGCGCCTCGAAGCGCGCGGCGAGGTCGGGGTGGGCGGCGCGATACGCCTCGAAGCGTGCGGTCCAGTCGGCGTGCTCGGCGCGGCCTCGGTCGGCGGCCTCTTCGAGCAGCGTCTTCGCGCCGGTCGGGATGTAGAAGATGGGCTCGTGCGGGATGCCGAGGTGGTCCTTCGTCGCGCGCACCTCGTCCGCGCCGAGCGGGTCGGAGTGGATGTGCGACGTGCCCGCGTAGTTCGGGCTGCCGAACCCGATGGTCGTCTTTGTCTGGATGAGCGTCGGGCGGGCGGTCTCGCCTTGAGCCAGGCGGAGGGCCTCGGCGACGGCATCGATGTCGTGCCCGTCGATGTCGCGGATCACGTGCCAGCCGAGCGCCTCGTAGCGGCCGGGCACGTCCTCCGAGAACGAGAGGTCGGTGTGCCCGTCGATGGTGACCTCATTATCGTCGTAGAGCACGACGAGCTTGCCGAGGCCGAGGTGGCCTGCCAGCGAGCACGCCTCGTTGGAGACGCCCTCCATCAGGTCGCCGTCGGAGGCGATGACGTAGGTAAAATGGTTGACGATGGTGTGATCGGCGGTGTTGAACGTCGCGGCGAGGTGCTTCTCGGCGAGCGCGAGGCCGACGGCGTTCGAGATGCCCTGCCCGAGCGGCCCCGTTGTGGTTTCGATGCCAGGGGCGAGGCCGTATTCCGGGTGCCCGGCCGTCTTGGAGTGGAGTTGCCGGAACTGCTTGAGCTGCGCCAGCGGGAGGTCGTAGCCCGCGAGGTGGAGGAGGCTGTAGAGCAGCATCGAGCCGTGGCCGGCGGAGAGCACGAAGCGGTCGCGGTCGGCCCAGTCGGGCGCGTCGGGGTCAAACGCCAGGAAGTCGGCCCAGAGGGTGACGGCGGCGTCGGCCATGCCCATCGGGAGGCCGGGGTGGCCCGAGTTGGCATGCTCGACGGCGTCGATGGTGAGGCCGCGAACGGTGCGGGCGGCGATGGCGTGAAGCGCAGGCGTGTCGAGGGCGGGGGCGTCGGCCATGGGAAGAGCAGCAGGCGGGAGAAAAGTAGACGTTGCCGAAAAGTACCGAGGGGCGTCGGTTCCGTTCACCGTCTCTCCGACTCGTCGTCGCGCCGACGCCTTACTCCACGCCCAGCACTTTGTGGGTCTGGACGGAGACACGCCAGCGCGGGTCGGCGAGCGCGAGGTTCACAGCAAGACGTGTGGCCTCGGGCTGTCGGGGACCGTCTTCGGGCTGGAGCCAGAGATAGCGCCGGTCGTGCGCCCCGACCCGGTGAGGGCGGACGCGCTCGACGAGGGCACCGTGCGTCTCGGGTTGATAGTCGGGCACGACCAGCTTCAGCTCATCCATCCACTCGATCACGAGTTGGTCGGCGGGGAGCTTGGGGCTGCACACGACCCAGTCGGGCGGCACGAAGGCACCGTCTGCGTCCGTGAACGCCTTGGCGAGACGCACCGTGCCGTTCGTCTCCGTGGCGACCTCGAAGCCGCGCGCGTGGAGGGCCCGGATGAGGCCGGCGTCCGCCTGGAGCAGCGGCTCGCCACCCGTGAGCACGACGAAGCGGATCGGCGTGCCGCCTAGGTCTCCGGCTTCGGCAACGGTATCGGCGAGGGCGGCGGCGGTGTAGGCCTGGCTGCCGTCCTTCGTGAAGTCGGTGTCGCACCAGAGCGGGCAGGCCGCGCCCGTCCGCTCAGCGTCGCGCGTACGGTCGGCGGGGTAGCCCGACCACATGTTGCAACCGACGAGCCGTACGAACACGGCGGGGCGCCCGGCCCAGGCCCCTTCTCCCTGGAGCGTAGGCCAGATCGCCTTGACCCGGTAGCGCCGGGCCGAGACAGCAGGGGGCGGTGGAAGCGTCAGGGGACGAGCAGTGGACATGCGGACAACGACAGTGAGGTCGAAACGTACTCTTTGAGCGACAGCGGCGTCACGTTCCTGCACCATTTCCAGGGCATATTGACCGAGAGCTCTGCGATTTTTCTGTTTGCAGTCGCCCGATGTCTCAGCCACTTCCCAGCTCCCTGTAGGTATATCCCTTACAGGGGCGTACGCCAACGTCGTACTTCCCGCGAGCTAACCCCTGATGCTCAATCAGCAGACCGGATGAACCCTTCGTTTCTAAGGCATCTGCGGCTTTGCGTTGCACGCTCTTATGTGTTTTCTTTCGTGGTGGTCTCTCTTGTGCCTTCCCCACCGTTCCACCTTGGCACACAGATCGCACTGCGACGGTAGGCTCACCCGCCACGCCACAGCATCCCCTCCACGATCTTCCTTCCACTCTGATGCGCATTGCCACGCTCCTCGTATGCGCCGCCAGTCTTGCCCTATCCACCCCTGCTGCCTCGGCCTCTGAGGTCGTCCGCACAGGTGAGCGCCTCCCTGCTCTAGTCGGTCAAGCGCCCGGCTCCATCGTCGGGTTCGCGTGGGTTTCCAACCGGTGGGTCCAGATCCCCGTTCAAGTCGATGAGCGGGAGTGGGTAGACATCGCCGCGGCCTACGTGGGGCGCGACAAGTCCGGCTGCGACAACCTCAACAACTGCAGCGAGCTCACCGACCTCGTGGAGGTGCTTGAGTACACAAGCCCCATGTCGCTCGTCGGTCGGGACAGCGACCCCACGTTCGACCAGGACGATGAGGTCGTCTTCATGAGCCGCTTTGCTGGGTCGCTGGCCCCCGAGGGGCGCCATCCGAGCGGCGTCGTTCGCCAGACCGGCTCCGTTGTGGTTACGTCGGCGGGCGTCGTCTACCTCTACGCGACGCGCAACGGCCTCGACCCCGCGGCGGGGCAGGACCTCGTCCGCTACGAATTCGCGCTCGAATCAGGCGCGTTCCCGCAGGACTACGACTTTATCGGTCGAGGACAATACGAGGTCGTCCAAAACCCCGGCCAGTCGCTTGGGTCAAACCCGGAGCGGACGTTCGCGGAGACGGCGACCTACCGCCAGGAGTTCAGGGATCGATGGATCACCGACGCGTTCTACATCAAGAACGAGAGCGCGCGCCAGGCGAGCCCAGACTTGCTGGACCGCCGCAAATTCCTCTTCGAGCCTGGCTTCTGCAACCGCAGCGAGTGGACGGCTTCGGTGGCCCGCGGCACCATCGTCGCTGCAATCGACGGTCCGGTGCGCGGTATCCGCGTCGTGCGTGGCTTCAACTCCGGCCCGACTACGACGCGCACGACCTATTTCTACGAGAACGAGGTGGTCAGCGTCACCGACGTGCGGGTGCATCCGATCCCATCGCTGATGGACCTCTTCGACTACGCGCCTACGCTCTCGAACGCGCGCTACGACAACCAAGAGAACCTGGGCCTGCGCATCGACGGCCGACCCGACCCCTTTGTGGCCGCCTCGCGTCCGACCAACACGCCCTTCTGGGAGGTCGTCAACGGGGATGACGGCTCCATTGCGACGGCGCTCCAGGTCACGACGGACTGGCCAGACATGAAGGTCGAGAGTGTCTACTACGAAGGCGACCTCTACCGGCAGTGCACGGGCGATGAGTTAGACCGGGGCACGAGCGGTTTCATCGCGCCGGTTCGTCTCCCGTGGACCGACCCGCGCCGGGAGGTGTACGTCACCGTGGTCGGCCTACGCCGCTCGCGCTTCTCCGCGCAGCCGATCAGCCGCAGCGAAGCCGAAGCCCTGGCGGCAGATGCGTTCACCTACTACACGGGCACCCCCACGCGCCGCTACGATGGCATTCCGTCTGCGGGTGGTGGCATCGAGCCCCCGACGGATCCGCCGGTCGATCCGCCGCCCCCGCCCCCACCTCCGCCGCCGCCGCCTTCGACGAACGAGGCCGATTTGGCTATCGTGTTTGACGGTCGCATCGCTACAGTGACGAACCTGGGTCCGGGCACATCCACGGGCGCGCAAGCAGGCTATCGCGGCCGTGAGACGGTCTTCTCGGTAGACCTTCCGTCGCTCGCGCCGGGCGAGACCTACCAGTCGCGTGTCGGCCGCACGGCGGACGGGTGCGTGCGCGTCGTCGCGGGCGACCAGGACGACCCCGACACGACGAACAACGAAGCCTGCCAGTCGGGCAATGCGGCGGCGTACCCGAACCCGTTCAACCCGTCCACGCAGATCACCTACACGCTCGACGAGCGCTCGGAGGTCTCCGTGCGCGTCTTCGACGTGCTGGGGCGCCAGGTCGCGCTCCTCGTGGACGGCGAGACCCAGAGCGGCGAACAGACGATCCGCTTCGACGCGAGCCACCTTGCCAGCGGGCTCTACGTCTACCGCATCGAAACCCCGCAGCAGAGCACGACGGGGCGCTTGCTGCTCCTGAAGTAGACCGCTCCTGAGGCCTCCTCCTCCGTCTCCACCCCACTGGGCACTGCACCGCCCGGCTGTCTCCGCGGCGGCCGGGCGGTCCTTTTCTGGACGTTCCTGTCTAGACGATCTGACGAAGCGAGCCGGGGCATAAAGGCCACCCTGGTAGGGCACGCTGTAAGCGGTTACATTGCGATCTCCCTCCGGTCCCCATTCTCCCTGCCGATGCGCCTGCTTCTCGTTCTCCTGACGCTGCTTCCTGTCACTCTCGCAGCGCAGGTGCCGATCACCTTCCGCGTACAGCTAGCCTACCAGGTCGAGCTCGGCGCGTTCGACCCCGCCACGGAGACGGTGGACCTCGCGGGCAGCTTCAACGACTGGGGCGGCACCCTCACGCCAATGACGGACCCCGACGGCGACCTGACCTACGAGGTCGTCGTGAACGGCTTCGCGCCCGGCGCGCAGATCGAGTACAAGTTCCGCTTCAACGGGCGCTGGGACGGCCGCGAGGAGTTCCCCGGCCCCGGAAACAACCGCCGCTACACCGTCCTCCCGGCGGACAACGTGATCGAGGTCTGGTACAACGACGAGGCCCCGCCGACCGGGCCGCCCATCGCTGGCTTCGACGGGCCGCGCACGCTCTCCGAGGGCGGCCTTGCAGCCTTCCGCGATCGCTCGGGCGGCGCCGTCACCGGGCACGCCTGGACGTTCGAGGGCGGCACCCCGGCGACCTCGACCGAGGCCGATCCCGTCGTCCGCTACACCGAGCCCGGCCTCTACGACGTGGCGCTCACCGTCACCGGGCCCGAGGGCGAGGACACGCTCGTGATGGAGGACTTCCTCGAAGTGCGGGCCCGCGACGTGGGGCAGCTCCGCTGGTGGAACGACGCCGTCTTCTACGAGGTGTTCGTCCGCTCCTTCTACGACAGCGACGGCGACGGCATCGGCGACTTCCAGGGCCTCACCGAGAAGCTCGACTACCTCAACGACGGCGACCCCGCCACCACCGACGACCTCGGCGTGACGGGGCTCTGGCTCATGCCCATCCACGCCTCCCCGAGCTACCACGGCTACGACGTCACGGACTACCGCTCCGTCCACCCCGACTACGGCACGATGGAGGACTTCCGCGCCTTCCTCGACGCCGCCCACGCGCGCGGCATCCGCGTCGTGATCGACTACGTGATGAACCATTCGTCGAACCGGCACCCGTGGTTCACCGCGTCCGGCCGCAACGACCCGACCTATGCTGACTTCTACCGCTGGTCGCCCTCCGATCCGGGCACCGGCGGGCCGCTCGGCAACGCCTGGCACCGGGGTGCGCGGGGCTACTACTACGGCGTCTTCTGGGGGGGCATGCCTGACCTCAACTACGAAGCGCCCGCCGTCCGCGACAGCATCTACGCCGCCGCCGACTTCTGGCTCGACCTCGGCGTGGACGGCTTCCGCCTCGATGCCGTGAAGTACCTCGTGGAGGAGGACGGCGTGGAGGAGGACGCGCCCGCGACGTTCGCCGTCTGGAACGAGTTCAGCGCGCACATCACGAAGACCGACCCCGAGGCCTTCACCGTCTGCGAGGCGTGGTCCGGCACGCCCTACGTGGTGCCCTACATCAACGACGGCGGCCTCTCGACGTGCTTCGACTTTGACCTCGCGGGGCAGATGCTGCACGCCGCCCGCACCGGCGACGCAACGAGCGTGGTGCGCCAGATGCAAACCGTCTACGACAGCTACCCGCACCTTCAGGTCGCGACGTTCCTCACCAACCACGACCAGGAGCGTGTGATGGAGCAGGTCGGGCGCGACGCCTCGAAAGCGCGTGTCGCGGCGTCGTTCTACCTCACGCTGCCTGGCATCCCGTTCGTCTACTACGGCGAGGAGGTCGGCATGCTCGGCCACAAGCCCGACCCCGACATCCGCCGCCCGATGCAGTGGAGCGCGGAGGCGCACGGCGGCTTCTCGACGCGGACGCCGTGGCACCCGCTCAACGTCAACTACCGCGCCTGGAACGTCGCCGGGCAGACGGACGACCCGAACTCCATGCTGAGCCACTACCGGCGGCTCGTTCACGCCCGCAACGCGAGCCCAGCGCTGCGGCGCGGGGCGTACTACCCGGCGCAGTCGTCGTCGGGCAGCGTGATGGCCTTCGTGCGCGAAGCCATCGCCGAGAGTGGAGAGACTGAAACTGTGCTCGTGCTCATCAACGCGAGCGAGGACCCGCAGGAGGATGTCGCCGTGACGTTGCCGCCGGGTGTCATCGCAGCGGGCTCGTGGGCCGTCGAAGACCTGCTCGCGCTCGACGCCGAGGAGCCATTTGTGATCGTGTCGGCCAGTGCTACCATCGCAGACCTTGCGTTCGCCGGACACGAGGCGCGGATCTATCGCTTCCTCA
>JBCCRG010000100.1:0-9873 GCA_039208155.1 Bacteroidota bacterium
CTCCGCCTGTTCGACTCAGGCCGCACGAGCAGCATCGACGGCTTCGACGTGCAGGCCGCGTTCGGGAGTGGTGCTGCCTTCCAGGCCAGCGACTGGGTGCTCACGGTGGACGGCATCCCCGTCGATCTCGACGTGTTCGGGCACCTCCATCTCGAGACGCTGCCGGTCAGCATCGACGAAATCGAGGAGGTGACCTGGGAGCCGGGGCCTGTGCTCGTCGCGGGCCGCCTCGTGCAGGGGGGCGTCCTCCGTGCTGCGACCGAGCGCACCGCGCCGCCGGACAGGCCCCCGGTAGCGGGTCAGGGGACCGTGATGATCGGCAATGAGACGGGCGATCCGGGACCGTGGCGCTACACCGACCGCGGCAGCCCCAACGTGGACAAGTGGGGCACCGACCTCGAAGCCGCAGCGCAGATCGGGCGGACGCGGCAGCGGCAACTCCGCGTCGGCGCGCGCTGGCTGCGGCACTTTGCTACCGACCCGGCGGCGCTCCGCCGCAACCAAGCCGTCCTGGAGGCGCAGGACGGCCCGCCGCGCATGCGCCTCGGCAGCGCCTCTGTGCGTGGTGACCTCGTAGCGCTCGGCGTCCGGCAGCACGTCGCGCTCTTCGGGACCTACCTCAACGATCTCAGCTTCTACGCCCCCACGAGCCAGGAGCAGCCCGTCCGGCGGCTCTTCGGCCAGGCGGCGTTCGACGGCGGGATGCGCCTCTCCAACCACGCCGTGCTCGGCGTTCACCTACGCCACGCTGTCACCGACCTCGACGCCCGCGACGATGCTGTTGTCTCCTTCGACCCGCTCGATTCGCGAGTCCGGACGCTCGGATGGCAGCAGGACCGCACCGTGGGACGCCTCGTCCTTCGCTATCCGGAACGCGGCACCCACCTCGGCGCGACCGTGACGCGCGAGACCTACGAAGACGGTACGCGCAGGAGCGGCCTCGACACCCGCCTCGCCGTGGACGGTGCGATGGCAGCGAAGTGGAACCGAGTAGACGCCCTCATCCAGAGCACGGTCTCTGTTGATGCTGAGGGGACAGGCTACGGCGTACTACTACGCCTCAACCATCCGCTCGGACGGCACGAACGCGGCGATGCCGTCTGGCTCGACCTCGGCGCTGCGCGAACGCTGGCCTCCGAGCAAGACCCGTACGCCTTTTCGCTCGCGCGCGACGACTTCGGGCTCGCCCCGACGGCCTACGCCTACGCGTTCGACGCTCCGGCTTCGCGGACCGACGTGAGCGCGCGGCTCTCCGCGCGTGGCCCTGTGCTCGGCACGGTCGTGGCCAACGCAGCGTTCGGCTGGCGGTGGGCGGATGGCCTCTTCGTGGAAGACCGCGCCTTTACCGTCGATCCGAATGGAATCCCCACGAGCGGTCTCGTCACGGCCGTACCGGATGCGCAGGGCCACGTCGTGCATGCGACGCTCGCGCTCATGCACGAGGCCGCGTGGCTCCAGACGCGGGCGTTTTACGACGGGCAGGTTGCGCAGGGCTCAGCGGCCTTCGACCACGCGTGGAGCGCTGTGCCGCGCCACCGTGCAGGGCTACGCAGCACCGCGCGACTGGACCGCAGCTTCACGGCGCAGGCTGCCCTCACCGTCGAGAGCGGAGCACGCTGGACCGCGTACGACGGCCTAGCCACGACGACGAGCGGGGTCTACGATGCCACGCTGCCGACGCGCTGGCTCCTCGACGTGGGCTTCAACAAAACGCTCTGGCGCGAGCGGATCCGCGTCCACCTGGGAGCACGCAACCTCCTCAACGCGGAGGAGCGCACGCACCCGCTCGGCGCGGCGCTCGACCTGCGGCTCTTCGCGCGAGCGTCGGTGCGACTTGCCAGCCTGGGTCCCGCACCCTGACGAAATGCAGCAGCGCGCCGTCTCCCACTGCATGGGATCACCCGATTCGCTTTTGCGAAGGCCGGTGCCACCCTTTCAGTGCGTAGGGCGTACCCTACCCTCTTCCCTGACCATTCCGCCTCTTCCTATGCGCCTCGCCCTCCCCGCCCTGCTGCTCTGTACTCTCCTCACTGCCTGCGAGGAACGAGAAGAAATCACCGTCGCGACGGCCGATAGCACCGTCATCGTCGCCTATGAGGGCACCCTCCCCGACGGCACCGTGTTCGACAGCAACGACCGGGCGCGGCTTCCGCTGCCGAACATGATCCCCGGCTTCCAGACCAACATCACGGGCATGACCGTCGGCGAGACGAAGACGTTCGAGGTGCCCCCCGAGGAGGGCTACGGCGACCGCCCCCCACCCACCATCCCGCCGAACACCAACCTCACGTTCGAGGTGACGCTGCTCGACATCGTGGAGTGATGGACCTCGGCACCACGCTCTACGCCTCCACGCGAGCCGCTTGGCGCGCCTGGCTGGCCGCCCACCACGAAAGCGCCTTGGAGATCTGGCTCGTCTCCTACCGGAAGCACACGGGCCAATCCAGCGTCCCCTACAACGACGCTGTGGAGGAAGCGCTCTGCTTCTGCTGGATCGACAGCACGCGCAAGGACCTTGACGAGACACGCTACGCCCACCGCTACTCGCCCCGGCGAGCGGGGAGTTCCTACTCCCAGACCAACAAGGAGCGGCTGGCGCGCCTCGCCGACCAGGGCCTACTCACCCCATCGGCGGAGGCCGACCTCGCCGCGAACCGTCCCGAGGCCTACGTGATTCCGGAGGACATCCGCATCGCCCTCCAGGCCCGCGACGGGGCGTGGGCGTTTTTCCAGAGTACGTCTCCGTCCTACCAGCGCATTCGCGCAGCCTACGTCGACCACGCGCGCAAGCGGCCGGATGCGTTCGAGAAGCGGCTCGCCAACCTGGTCCAGAAATGCGTCCAGGGTAAGGCGTTCGGCTACGGCATCGACGCGTACTACTGAGCGCTACGCATCCACCCGCACGTGTCAAGCATCCACCTGCTCAACCGGGACGAGGTCGTCCATCTCGTCGTCGGTGAAGACGCGGCTGTCGGTGAGGAAGCGCACGCCGAGCGGGATCTCCAGCGAAAAGCTCGACCCGCGACCGGGGCGCACGTCGATGGTGAGCTGCGTGTGCTTCCAGTACTCGAACTGGCTCTTCTCCATGTAGAACGAGCACCCGTGGATCTCGCCGAGCTTCACGTCGGAACGGCCGAGGCGGAAGTCGCCGTCGGCGTAGCACATCGGCTGGGAGCCGTCGCAGCAGCCGCCGGACTGGTGGAACATGAGCGGGCCGTGGTCGGCGCGCAGTTGGTCGATGATCTTGGTGGCCTCGTCGGTGACGAGCACGCGGGGGACGGGCATGGCAGGGGTTCGGTGATTCAGTAAGTCAGTGATTCGGTGGGAAAGAGGCAAACGTGGGAGGCCGAGGTAGCACGCGCCACCTCGGCCTCGCGGTCCTGTCAACCAGGGACAAAGGACCAAGAACTAGGGACTAGCCTCTAGAAGAAGCCCAGCGCGTTCTTGTCGTACGAGATGAGCATGTTCTTGGTTTGCTGGTAGTGCGCGAGCATCATCTTGTGGTTCTCGCGCCCGATGCCCGACTTCTTGTAGCCGCCGAAGGCCGCGTGCGCCGGGTAGAGGTGGTAGCAGTTGACCCAGACGCGGCCCGCCTTGATGGCGCGCGGCACCTGATAGAGCTCATGCGCGTCGCGCGTCCAGACGCCAGCACCCAGGCCGTAGAGTGTGTCGTTGGCGATCTCGATGGCGTCGTCCACGTCCTTGAAGGTCGTCAGGCTCGTGACCGGCCCGAAGATCTCCTCCTGGAAGACGCGCATCTTGTTGTGGCCGCGGAAGACGGTCGGCTGGATGTAGTAGCCCGTCGAGGGCACGCCCGCGTAGCCGTCGCCCGATGCGCCGCCGGTGCCGACGGCTGCGGCCGTCGCCGTGCCGCCGTTCTCGGCGACCGACATCGTCGGCTCGTCCGTGAACACGCCGCCGCCCACGAGGACCTCAGCGCCCTCTTCCTGGCCGATCTTGAGGTAGCGCTGGATCTTCTCGAACTGGTCGTTCGAGGCCTGCGCGCCCACCATCGTGTCGCTGTCGAGCGGGTGGCCCACCTTGATCGCCTTGACGCGCTCGATGAGGCGCGCCGTGAAGGCCTCGGCGATGGACTCCTGCACGAGGATGCGGCTCGGGCAGGTGCAGACCTCGCCCTGGTTGAGCGCGAACATCGCTGCGCCTTCGAGGCACTTGTCGAAGAACGCGTCGTCCTCGTCCATCACGCTCTCGAAGAAGATGTTCGGCGACTTGCCGCCGAGCTCCAGCGTGACCGGGATGATGTTCTCCGAGGCGTACTGCATGATGAGGCGGCCCGTCGTCGTCTCGCCGGTGAAGGCGACCTTCGCGACGCGGTCGCTCTGCGCGAGCGGCTTGCCCGCCTCCGGCCCGAAGCCGTGCACGATGTTGACTACGCCCGGCGGGAGCACGTCCTTCACGAGGTCGATCCACTCCATGATGCCGATGGGCGTCTGCTCAGCAGGCTTGATGACGACGCAGTTGCCTGCGGCGAGCGCCGGGGCCAGCTTCCAGGCCGCCATCAGCAGCGGGAAGTTCCACGGGATGATCTGCGCGACCACGCCGAGCGGCTCGGGCAGCTGGATGGCGACGGTGTGGGCGTCGTGCTCGGAGATGCCGCCTTCCTGCGCGCGGATGACGCCGGCGAAGTAGCGGAAGTGGTCGACCACGAGCGGGAGGTCAGCGGCGAGCGTCTCGCGGATCGGCTTGCCGTTGTCGATGGTCTCGACACGGGCGAGGTACTCGAGGTTGTCCTCGGTGATCTGGGCGATCTTGATGAGGATGTTCGAGCGCTCGGCGACGGAGGTCTTGCCCCACGATTCGGCGGCGGCGTGCGCGGCGTCGAGGGCGCGCTCGACGTCCTTCGCGTTGGAGCGGGGGACCTCGCAGAAGGGCTGCCCGTCGATGGGCGAGATGTCCTCGAAGTAGCGCCCGTCAACAGGCTCGACGTACTGGCCGCCGATAAAGTTGTGATAGCGGGACTTGAGTTGGGGGCGGTCGTAGAGCATAGTCGCGGGATTGAGTAGAGAGAAACGGAACTGCTTGAATATAGCGGAAGCGCTTCCGTTCTCTTCTCCTTCATCTTTCTCAAAAAATGCCGCGATCCTGTCAGGCCGGATCCGGGTCGGGGATCTAGCCTGGATTTCAGGATCGGAGCCGGACTCGGGTATGGACGTGTGGACGCATGGACGTGTGCAGGTAGATGCCTGAACCTGGTCCTTCGAGGCAGGGCCAGCAATGGTTGTCGTGCTGTGTTGGAGACAGTCCGCCAGTCTCCATCCACGTTCACACATTCACACCTGCACACGTCCACACAGTACCTTCTCCCCGTCCCCTTTCACCCGACCGCCGCCCCATGCGCGCCATCATCGTCGGCGCGGGCGACGTGGGCTACGACGTGGCCCGCCTCCTCGCGCAGCGCCGCCTCGACGTGGCCGTGCTCGACACCGACGCCGCTCGCATCGACTACGTCCGCGACACGCTCGACGTGCTCGCGATCCAAGGCTCCGGCACCTCCGCCGCGACGCTCATGGAAGCGGGGCTACACGACGCGGAACTGGTCGTCGCCGTGACCGACATCGACGAGGTGAACATCATTGCGTGCATGATGGCCGAGCGCGCGGGCAGCGTCGGCGGCAAGGAAAGCCCGGTCACCATCGCGCGCGTCCGCTCGGACGAGTTCACCGGCGCGAGGTCGGTGCTCACGCTGCGCGACCTCGGCATCGACCACCTCATTCACCCGGAGGACAGCACCTCGCACGAGATCGTCTCGCTCCTGCGCCGCGCCGCCGCGACGGACGTGATCGACTTCTGCGGCGGGCAGCTCCAGCTCGTTGGGCTGAAGATGGACGCCCGGACCGCGGCCGTCGGCCAGACGCTCGAATCGATCACGGAGGCCAACGCGCACCTTGCGTTCCGCATCATGGGCATCGTACGCGGCGTGCGGACGATCCTCCCGCAGGGCAACGAGCGGCTGCAGATCAACGACCAAGTGTTCGTGATTGTGCAGACGGGCCAGGTGCCGCAGGTCGTCCACGCGCTCGGGCAGTCCGGGCGGCGGCTCGACCACGTGATGATCCTCGGCGGCTCGAAGGTCGGCGAGCGCGTCGCGCGCGAACTGTGCGGCGGCGACCGCAAGCAGCGGATGCGCGTGAAGATGGTCGAGCCTGACGGCGACCGCGCCCGTGAGCTTGCCGAGCAGATCGAGGGCGTCCTCGTCATCCACGGCGACCCGTCCGACATCGACCTCCTCGCCATCGAGGGGCTGCAGGAGATGGACGCCGTCGCGGCGGTGACGGACGACGAGGAGTCGAACCTCGTCTCGTGCCTCATGGCGAAGCACCTCGGCGTGCGCAAGACGGTGGCGCTGCTCTCGAAGTCGGCCTACGTGCCGATCTCGCAGGCCATCGGCCTCGACGCGGCCGTGAGCCAGAAGCTCGCCGTGAGCCGCGAGGTGCTGCGCTTCCTGCGCGGCAAGCACGTCCGCAGCGTGGCGACGGTGCAGGGCCTCGACGCCGAGATCCTGGAGGTCGAGGCCGCGGGCGGGTCGCCGGTCACGCGGAAGCGGCTCGATGGACTCCGGGTGCCGCGTGGGCTGCTCGTGGCCGCCGTCGTTGCGCCCGACGGCTCGGTGGAGGTCGCGACTGGCCAGACGCAGATCCAGCCCGCCGACCGCGTGATCGTGTTCGTCACCCCCGACCGCGTTGCCGACGTGGACAAGTTGTTCGGACGCATGCGGTGAGGCGGGACGTTCGAAGCAGACGGGCCAAGTCGGCGTCACAGCATGTGTTTCGTCGTGCGTATTGCGTGTTGACTGCGGCCCGATACGCACCATGCACTACGAAACATCTCTCTGCACAAACGCCCCTCTCTTCTTTCGGCCTACTCCTATGAACACCCTCCTCACGGGTGCAAACGGCACCGTCGGCCAGGCACTCGCCACCCGCCTGCGCCATCAAGGCGCCGCCGTCACGCCCTGGAACCGCCACACCGCGCCACCGCTCGATCTCGACGCCCAGGCGCGGCTCTTTGATGCGGTCCGGCCCGACGCCGTCTTCCACCTCGCCATCGCCGCGCAGCCGACGGGGCGCGAGAACGAGGGGCACGTCGTCAACGTGGCGTGGCCGGAGGCGATCGCGCGGATGTGTGCCGAACGGGGCGTCGCGCTCGTGTTCACGAGCACGGCGATGGTGTTCGAGGACGGTCCAAGCGGCCCGTTCAGGCCCGACACCACGCCGACGGCGCAGGGTGGCTACGGCGGGCAGAAGCGCGAGGCCGAGGACGTCGTGCATGCCGCGAATCCTGACGCGCGGATCGTCCGGCTCGGCTGGCAGATCGCGGCAGCACTCGGCGAGGACGCCGCCTCGAAGTCGCAACACAACGTGGCGGGCGGGAACCACATGGGCGCCAACCTCGCGGCGCGCGCAGCCCGGGGCGAGGTCATCGGCGCGAGTACGCGGTGGGCACCGGCCTGCTCGTTTCTCCCCGACACTGCCGCCGCGCTCGTGAACGCCCTCGACCTGCCGCCCGGCACCTACATGGCCGACGCGAACGGCACGCAGACCGCCAGCCGGGCAACGGGCGTCTCGTTCTACGACCTCGTCTGCGCCCTCCGCGACCACTACGGTGCCGACTGGCACGTCGAGTCCAACGAGGACTTCGTGTTCGACCAGCGGATGGTCGACCCGCGCCTGCCCGTGGCGCCCCTATCGGCGCGGCTCCCGACGCTGGGCGGCTAGCCGCCCATCACGGCGATGCGGACGCGGCGGTTTTCCTGGCGGCCTTCTTCCGTCTCGTTGGTCGTGAGCGGGTGGTACTGCCCGAGGCCAACAACCTCCATCTGCGACGGATTCATCTCGTGCGTCCACTGCAGGTGGCGCGCGACCATCGCCGCGCGTGCGGCCGAGAGCTCCCAGTTCGAGGGGTACTTCTCCTTGAGCGGCTCCGCGATGGGCTGCGCGTCCGTATAGCCCTCGATGCGCACTTCGCGCCCGGCATACTCGGTCTTGAGCCGGTTGACGACCTCGATCAGGCGGCTGACGCCCTCAGGCGTGAGCTGCGCGCTGCCCGACTCAAAGTAGATGTCGGTCGGGAGGATCGCGACCGTCTCGCCCCGCTCGCCGCGCCGGGCGGGCCGGGGCTGCACGACTGTCACGGGAGGTGCGTCGCGCAGCCGTCCGTTCTCGCCGCGCAGCCGCTCGATTTCGGCGTAGGCTAGGTCGAGGTCGTTTTGGAGCTGACTGATCTCGGCGTCGCGCTCGGCGAGGAGTTCGGGGTTGACGCAACCGACGAAGAAGAGAGCGGCGTAGGCCGCTAGGAGCAAGCGTGGCATGACGGAGGGAGGCAGGCTTGGCGAGGAGCGAAGCCACACGGGAGGTCCCGGACTCGGGCGCGGCGCTGTGAGGCGCCGGTGGTACGACCCGCCGCGTGACGCCTCAAAGTACGACGCTCGCCCGTCGGGCTGTCGCGCCTACGGTGCGCTACCGCCCAACCAGGGTCGACACAGGCTCCTTGCGTGGGAGCAGCATCGGCACGTCGGCGACGCGCGAGATCACCACGTCGGCCCCAGCGGCCATGAGCGTGGCGCGGTGCGCGTGGTAATTGAGATAGGGCGGCACCACACCGATGGCCATCAAACCTGCCGCTGACGCTGCGCGCATGTCGTCGCCGTTGTCGCCTACGTACACCGAGCGGCTCCGGTCGAACGTCCGTTTGTAGAGCACGTCAAGCTGCGCCATCGCGAGTTCGATGCCGTAGGGGTCAGGCTTCCCCCGCCCAGCCTGCTGGTCCATGCCCACCACGGCCGGGAAGAAGCCATCCCAGCCGAAGCGCCCGAGCGTCCACTGCGCGTCGCGCTCCGGGCGGCCTGTCACGAGTGCAAGCGGATACCGCGCCGCAAGGCTTGCGAGGATGCGCGTCGGCATCAGAGCTGGCTCCTCGGCGATGAGTCCATCGAAAATGCCTGACTCGTGCTGTTCGCCGAGGTAGATACGCTGGAACGCCGCCACGACCTCCTCGAACGGCACGGCGTGGCCCGCTTCGCGCAGCATGGTGTGGGACAGCTTCCAGTCGTCGTTGAAGCCGCCGCGGTCCTTGTAAGCCTGGATCTCAGCCTTGGCGGGCGTCACCCCCGTGTAGGTGCGCACCACTTCCTGGACGACTCGGCGGAAAGAGCCGGAGACGTCTACGAGCACGCCGTCCATGTCGAACAGCACCGCGTCGATGGGGCGACCAGAGAGCATAGCGTGATGGCGTTGGGCGTTTTCAGAAAATACACCTGAACCCCTAGGAATGGACTAGGCACAAATCTGGACCACGTCAAGAAGAGCGAGGAGCGACGGGCAAAGAGCACCACCGCTGCGGCAGACCCCTGGTCCCCCAGGGGTGTTTCCACTCCCATTCACTGGGGACGGTAGCGAGCGTCCCACAGGCTGCAGGCCGTCCCTACGAATTCATCGTTGCTAGGAACTCGTCGTTCGAGGCGGTGCCGCGCATTTGCTTAAGCACGAACTGCATCGCCTGGACGGGGTCCATGTCGGCGAGGATCTGCCGGAGGATCCAGATACGCTGGAGGCGGTCGTCGCCGATGAGCATCTCCTCACGGCGCGTACCGGAGCGCATGAGGTTGATCGCCGGGTAGATGCGGCGGTTGGCAAGGTCGCGGTCGAGCACCAGTTCCATGTTGCCGGTGCCCTTGAACTCCTCGAAGATGACCTCGTCCATCTTGCTGCCTGTGTCGATGAGCGCGGTGCCGATGACGGTTAGCGAGCCGCCTTCCTCGACGGCACGTGCCGCGCCGAAGAACCGCTTCGGCCCGCGCAGCGCGCCCGCCTCGACGCCGCCCGACATGGTGCGGCTCTGGCCCTCGTAGGCCGC
>JBCCRG010000101.1:0-9863 GCA_039208155.1 Bacteroidota bacterium
GCTGGCTCCTGCATGCGCCGCGCGACGCCTGTGATAAACTGGCCGATGTGGTGCCCATCGACGAGGCGGTGGTCCAGGGTGACGGAGAACGCCGCGATGGTGCGGATGGTTACGGCCCCGTCCACGACGACCGGCTTCGGATGCGGCTCCATGAGCCATACGACGCTCGTGCCTTGGGCTGCGGGCACGAGGGGGCCATCGACGGAGACGCCGCGGACGCTTGGCGCAGGCCCGCCCGGTCTGTAGCGTCCCACTTCGGACAGAACCACGGTGCCAAAGCTCTCGGGAGCGAGGTCGAGCTTGGGCAGCGCGAAGCCGAAGCCGTGCGAAAGTCTGCGGATCGCTCGGAAGAGGGGACGGCGCAGCGTCCACGGCAGCCGCGCCAGGGTGTACGAGCGCTGGAGCGAGCGCTGTCCTTCCGGCGTGCGCAGCCGCGCGACCCCTGCCCGGGAGGCCATCGCGAGATCGCGCGCGGCACGGCGGTGGGCGTTGGCAAGCCGGATCGCGGTGAGCGCGTTGGCACCGGGCACCTTGGCCGTGAGCAGCACGTCAAGGCTCCGCTTCGGACGCACGCGCCCACGCCGGAGGTAGGTGTTCATCGCAGGCACGTCCTCGGCGATGGTGCGGGCGACGGCTGCTGCGACGAGGTGGAGCAGCCCCATCGGCACACCCGGTGGTCGGTGCTCGCGGAGGTACGCCAGCGCCTCGGTCACGTCCAGATCTCCCGTCACCGACACCCGCGCGTCCGTCGCCGGAGCAAAGACGGCGGCCGCCATGCGACGCCAGAGCGCATCGAGCGGGTTAGCCGGGGCCGCAGGCGTCCCCTGCGAGGTCATGGAAGGGGCCATGCAGCGAAGCTACGGCAGCGGCAGAGGCATGGTGGGGGCAACGAAAACAGCCTGCCGGTGCTGAGACAGGCAGGCTGCTGTGCGACCGGCGTTCGCAGCGGAGGGGGAGGGATTCGAACCCCCGGTACGCAAAGCGCACAACGGTTTTCGAGACCGCCCCGTTCAACCACTCCGGCACCCCTCCGAGGTTCGACGCAAGCCCATAACCTGCATCGCGTCGTGTTTGGACAGAGGAGAAGTATACGGCGAAGCCGCTGGGCGTTCCACCCCGGGCCGTCGAAGATTGCCCAAAGCGATCTACGCGGAGCGCCCAGTGCCTCAGTGCTGCGCCCCGCCGAGGTGCGCCTCAAGCCCGTCGAGCGTCCACGCGTCCGCGACGCAGTGCGGCCCGATGCCTTCCCGCCGCAGCGCGACGAGGTGCGCGCCGTAGCCAAGCGCCTGCCCCAGATCGTGAGCCAGGCTGCGGATGTAGGTTCCCTTCGAGCATCCCACGCTGAAATCGAGGTCGAGGGTGTCGGGAATGACCCGGCGTGGCGGCGCGAGCGTAAACGAAGAGACGGTTACCCGACGCGGCTCGATGTCCACGTCCTCGCCCCGACGAGCCTTCTTGTAGAGCCGCTCCCCGCCCTTCTTGATCGCCGAGAAAACCGGCGGCACCTGCTCGATGTCCCCAACGAACTGCTGCCGCGCTGCCTCGACTTGCTCGGGGTCCAGGACCCCCGGCACGGAAACCCGCACGTCGATGTCGGTTTCGGCGTCGTACGAAGGGGTCGTCTGGCCGAGCCGAAGCGTGCCGGTGTAGGTCTTCGGCAAGCCCATGAAGTGATCCTGCTGCCGCGTCGCGGCCCGCCCAACGAGGCAGATCAGTAGCCCGGTCGCCATCGGGTCGAGCGTCCCAGCGTGGCCAATCTTCTTGATCCCGAGCAACCGCCGTAGCCGACGGATGACCCCGAACGACGTAAGACCTTGGGGCTTATCGATGAGTAGCCCATAGCCCGGCTCCGTGGGGATCGACTGCGTGCGTGTGACGAGAAGAAGCGACACCGGTGCGGGCGATGCGGGCGTGGAGGATGGAGAGAAGCGGTCGGGAAGGTACGCGCATCGCGGCTGCGCAGCCGCTCCCCTGCTCTCCGCCCCTACCCTCCTCCGTCACGACGCCTACGCAGCCACGGGTGCGGGCACAGCTACAGGTGCCGCCACTGGGATCGGGTGGAGCACGGGACTCATCGCCTGCTGCGTAGACACGCCCCGCACAGGCAGGCGTTGCTCGACCTCAGCCACGTGGCTCCGGTGGACGGCGAGGACATCGTGGCTCCAGCCGTTGCCGCCGCCCGACCGCGTCACGAAGTTCGAGAGCGCGTGGCGTGGCAGGTTGTAGAACACGTAGCCTTGGCCCTGGAGGATCTGGACAGCCTCATCGTTGCCCCCGTGGTGACCGGCGCGGTTGAGTTCGAGGAGCACGGCGTGCGGCCCGACGCGGTCGAAGAACGCTGCGGCCCCGCGCAGCACGGTAGGCTCGAAGCCTTCGACATCCATCTTGACCAGACGTACTGTACCGATCCCCACGCGCTCGAAGTAGGCAGACGCATTCACGACGGGCACACGGACCCGCTCACCCGTAGCCCCGGCCTCGACGACGAACGACGCCGCGCCATAATTGTGACTGGGGATGAAGAGGTCGAGGTCGCCTGGTTCTTCGCCGAGGCCGAGGTGGTGAATGCGCAGGTTGCCGAGGCGGTTGGCGCGCATCGACGCCTCCATGAGCGCCACGAGGCGCGGCTGCGGCTCGAAGGCATGCACCTGGCCGCGCGGCCCGACCAGGCCCGCCGCGTAGTGCGACACCAGCCCGAGGTTAGCGCCGATGTCGAGCACCGTGTCGCCAGGACGGAGCAGCCGACGGAGCACCCAAGTCACCTTCGGGTCGAGGTCGCCGAAGTAGTACACCGCTCGGCCGACGAAATCGGAGAGGGGTACCTGGAGCCACATCCCATTGCGCAGCCGTGCCGCGCCGATGCCGTCGCCCTGGCTAGCCCACCGGCAGAGTCGCGTGCGGGCCAGCTTGCCGCACCCTGTTTGCAGGGGATAGAGATGGCCGAGCGCGGATAGGCCGCGGCGTAAGACGGGTCGGAGCATGTGCCGGGGGTGGTAGGTGAGGAAGCCCCCTCGAACAAACGCAACGCCAAAAAGCGACACGCTCCGGCACGCGCGCGGCGCTGAGGTCGCTTCTCCCCATTTACCGGGCCTCCGTGTCACGCTCAGGTGACACAGGACCTATGTCAACTTTGAGACACGCTCGTTCCCGTCTGAGGTGTTTCGATCTCACGCGGTAGAATCGTGCCCGTGTCGCACCGATTCCTGCTATGCCCGCTGATTCAACGACGCCCCACCCGCTGATTCATGCGGCACGCCGCCTGTGTAGGCCGACAGCCAGCGACCCGACGTCTTGTCATGCTCCAGTCAGCGCACGCCCGACACGCAGCACGGTCGCCTCCTCGAACCAGCGCCCGAGGAGTTGCACGCCCACAGGCAGCCCCGCTGCCTCGTGCTCATCAGGCAGCGGCGCGGACGCAGGGATGACGAGGCCTGGCACCCCAGCGAGGTTGGCCGAGACGGTGTAGACATCGGACAGATACATCGCCAGCGGGTCCTCGGCGTGGGTGCCTAGGGGGAAGGCTGGGCCGGGCGTAGCAGGCGTCAGTAGCACATCGCACTGCTCGTAGGCGGCCTCGAAGTCGCGGCGGATGAGCGTGCGGACACGCTGGGCCTTCTCGTAGTAGGCGTCGTAGTAGCCCGCCGAGAGCACGTACGTCCCGAGGAGGATGCGCCGCTTCACCTCAGCGCCGAATCCCTCGGTGCGACTCTGGGTGTAGAGATCGTCGAGCGACGCCCCGGCAGGCAAGGCAGCACGGTGACCGTAGCGGACCCCGTCGTAGCGCGCGAGGTTGCTCGATGCCTCGGCCGTGGCGAGCACGTAGTAGGTCGCAATCGCAGCGTTCGTGCGTGGAAGTGCTACCTCGACGAGCGTAGCCCCGAGCGCTTCGAGGCGAGATGCCTCGGCCTCGATGCGCTGGCGGATAGTCGGATCGAGGCCGTCGGCATAGTACTCTCGGGGCAAGCCGATGCGCACGCCGTCTAGGTCGCCCGAAGCCACCGGGGCATAGGCTTCGACCGGCTCATGCGCACAGGTCGCGTCGTTGGGGTCAGCCCCAGCCATCGCTTGCAGGAGGAGTGCAGCGTCGTCCACCGTGCGGGTGAGCGGGCCCACGCAGTCGAGCGAAGAGGCAAAGGCGACGAGGCCAAAGCGGCTCACGCGGCCGTAGGTGGGCTTGAGCCCGACGACCCCGCAGAAGGCGGCGGGTTGGCGGATCGAGCCGCCGGTGTCGCTCCCGAGCGCAGCGTGGCAGAAGCCCGCTGCCACCGCTGCCGCACTCCCCCCAGACGACCCACCCGGCACACGTGCCTCGTCCAGCGGATTGAGCGCCGCCCCGGCATAACTCGTCTCGTTGGACGACCCCATCGCGAACTCGTCGCAGTTGGCCTTGCCTATCACGATGGCCCCCGCCTCGACGAGGCGCTGCACCGCCGTCGCCGTGTAGAGCGAACGGAAGTCGTCGAGCATGCGGGAGCCGCACGTCAGCGGCCCGCCCTCGACGGCCAGGTTGTCCTTGACGGCCAGCACGAGACCGGCGAGCGGCATGGCTGCCTCGTCCAGCGCGTTGGCGCTGCGCAGTGCATCGAGGGCCCTAGCCTGCGCGCGAGCGCCCTCTTCGTCCACGGATAGGAGCGCACGGAGGCGACCGTTGCGCTCCGCGATGCGTGCGAGAAACCCGTCGAGCACCGCCTCATGCGTGACGGTTCCAGCGCGGAGACGAGCGCGGTCGTCGTGGAACGAAGAGAACGCAGGCATAGCAGGAAGCGGGTGAAAGACAGGCCCGAAAAATACCGCGCCCGCCCCGACGGTGAGTCGAAGCGGGCGCGCTCGATTTGGAGCCTGCCGGGAGTCAATTCCAGCTCACAGGCTGGCTTGATCCGCTAGTTGAACACGTTCAGCAGCAGCGAGAAGCGAATCGTGTCGGAGAGCGGCGAGTTCTCCTCGACGGCGTAGATGTACGACAGGTCCACACCGATGATGTTGTAGCGGATGCCCGCGCCGAAGGTGAGGTACTCGCGGTTGCCGTTGTACGGGTTCTCGTAGAAGTAGCCCGCCCGCACCGCGAACAGATCGTCATACCAGTACTCGAGCCCGAGCCCGATGGTAAGCTGCTCCAGGATGCCCAGTTCGCGGCACGTCTGGTCCAGATCGCAGTTGTAGTTATCGAGTCGGTTATCGCCGTCTTCGTCGACGAAGATCGGGTTGCCGTTCTCGTCCACCTGCGACGCGTTGTCAGTCGGGTTGAGGTCGATGTTGATCGGCTTCCACGCCGAGAAGATCGAGGTCATAAACGACCGGGGCTGGCGTTGGCCGTTTTCGTCCTCGTCGAAGTCGATGAGGGTCTTGTTGAAGTCAAGGGCGACGTTCACCTTGTTGAAGTCGTCCAGGTTGGCCGTCAGCGCGCCTCCGAACCGGAGGTTGGTGGGGATGGGGTCACTCTGGTCGTTATCCGCGTATTGGATGGTCGGTCCCATGTTCGCCAGGTTGAAGCCCAAGCTGGGCTCCATCACAACGCTGCCGAGGTTGAAGCTGGGCGCTTTCCAGAGGCCCGCGATGTCGAATCCGAAGGAGACGCCAGCCTGGGTATCCTGTGAGCCCACCTGCACGCCACCCGTCAGGTTGGAGTAGATGAACCGCAAGCCCCCACCAAGAGCAAAGCGCTCGGTGATTGTCGTCGCGTACGACACGCCCACGGCCAACTCTCCGGCGGAGAACTCACCGATGAGGTTGTTGTCGGTATCCCGATACTCCTGCGTACCGAGGTCGAGGTAGGTGATGTGGCCCCCGAAGGTGCCGACGCCGTCGACGTGGTACTTACCCGAGAGGTAGTAGTAGTAGAGATCGGCCTGAAGCGACGGGAGCCACTGCGACACCGTCATGGTGCCTTCAGCGCCGCGCTGGAAGGCCAGACCTGCCGGGTTCCAGAATACCGCGTTGGCATTGTCAGCGATGGCCACCCCGGCGTTGCCCATCCCTGCGGAGCGGCTATCCGGTTCGATTTGAAGGAAGACGACGGCAGCTCCGCCGACCTGGGCACGGGCAGGCAGCGCGAGGGCTACCAACGCCGCCAGCGCGAGGCAGGAGCGAGTGAAACGAGACATGGTTCGTTCAGTGTTGGAGAATGTCAACGATGCAAGTGCCGTGTCAAGAATCAAATAGGCGAACGGGGGCCGGTGGGTGCGGACTGGAAACAGAGCGACAAACTAGCAAATCGTGGGCCGCAATGGAACCCACTACCGCGTACACGCCCCGTGTGGGGACATGCCTAGGGCATGCACGCGATAGAACGCGGCGGTGCAGGGAGACGAATACCTCGCCCGTGCTAACGAATAATGGCGATGCGCTCGATGCGCTCGGCCACCTCACGCTCGCCTTCCGGACGCTCGACCTCCACGCGGAGGCGATAGAGGTAGACACCGCTCGCGAGGCGGTCAAAATCGTCGTCGAGGCCCGCCCAGGGAACGCGGACCAGGTTCCCCTCCAGCGTCCCGCTTGGCAGCGTCTGGACATCATCGAGGGTAGCGACAGGGCGGCCTGCAAGCGTGTAGACGCGAATCTGAACGCGCGCGGCGGTCCCGACCGGCTGGTTGTGCTCGAAGACGAAGTCGGTCGGGCCCGAGGTAGGGTTGGGGTAGTTAAAGACGTTGCGGACCACAAGTTCTTCCTCCGCTGCGACGACGTAGGAGAGCGTCGCCTCCGACGAGTTGTTGGCGACGTCCCAAGCGCGCACGGTGAGCGTGTGCGGGCCTTCGGACTGCTCGGGCAACTGGAAGCGGATGGTGCCGCTCCCTGCCTCGTTCAGGTCGCCCTCGAAGAACGACCCGATGTCGATGGCCGAGGCGGCGTCGCCGTCGATGGTGAGCAGGAGTTGGTGCCCGACGCCCGAGCCGACGGTGTTGATGCCGGTGTCGTCGTTCAGACGCACGACCAGCGTAGGCTCGCGTCCGACAAGGCCGCCATCGACGAAGCCTGCGCGTGGCGCTTGGCCGCGCGCCGACCCCTCGTCGAAGCCGTCGCTACGCAGGTCTTCTTCGGTCGCGAACTGGAGCGCGATCTCCGGGCCCCGTGTGTCGGACACACCGGTCCCAGCCGTAGTGCTGATGACCACGTTCTCCGTGGCCCCCACTCCATCGACCGTGGCCGACTGGGCGTACACGACGATGCGGGCGGGCGCGCCGGAGTACGACACGTCTTGTGGCACCACGAACGAGACACGGAAGGTGCCCTGGCTTACGCTCGCCCGCCCTCGGAAGAGGAGATCGGTCTGGACCTCAAAATCGCCGCCGGGCTGGAAGCGCTGCGCCTCCTCTGGGATCGTGACCCGCCGGGCCGCATCGAACACGGCCACCTCAGCCACGCCGTCGAACGACACATCGCGCTGCCCATCGAGCGTGAGCACCTCGCCCTCAATCTCGGTGCGTTCGAGCGCGCGCAACACGGGCGGCGCCGTTTCGTCGGGTGCCTGCCCGTTGACGGTCGTGATGCGTGCGGTCCGAGTCGGGAGTCCGACGCGCATCGTTGGGTCACCGAGTAGGGCGAACTTGCGGTTGTTGAATTCCGCCCCGGCGTTGGTGTTTTTGGCCGCTCGCACGATGTCGCCGAGCCGTTGCGGCCGGCCGTCGGGCTCACGCGTGAGCATGGCCTCGTTGACGCGGAGGTTGAGGCCTGTGTTCAGGCCGTCGAGCGAGGACGACGTAAATACGACACGCAGCGTGGTCAGCATCGCGATGCCACCGCCCTCGGGCAGCAGCAGCATACGCTCGGCCGCGCTCTGGTCGATGACCATATCCATGCGCCCGAACGAGCATGTGGCTGTGACGCAGATCGTTGGCCGCCCAGCATTCGTCAGCCGCTCGATGGCCTCCGTGTCGAGCAGCGCTTCGTCGGCGAGGCGCAGGATGCCGCCGTGCCCGGCGTAATTCCACACCAGTGTCCCCTCATTGATGGCGCGCGAGGCGTCAGCTTGGGCCTGCGGATACCGACGCCCTACCGCCGTGATCTCCGGGGTGTAGGCGAGCATGTACACCTTCTGCTGCGTCAGATACGGCGCGAACGGACCCACCGCGTTCGTCGCCACCGCGTCGATGTTCTGGAGGTGGAGGTCGAAGTCGCGATCCGGGCTCGGGAAGTTGTCGTCCGACAGGAAGGTGTAGCGCGAGCGCCACGCCCCGAAGCTGGCCGGGTCCTCGTAGCGCTTGATCTTGGCCACGAGCGCTTCCGCTTCGGCGAGCGTGCGCACGGGGAACCGTCCGATCCCGAGATCGACGCGCTCCAGGCCCGTGGTCCGTCGCCATACTCCCTCGTCGTCGTCGAGGAGCCCGAAGTAGTCGTCGGAGGTGTAGGAGTTCTGGAGGAAGAGGGTCTCGTCGGACTGATACATCGGCACAAAGTTGTTCTCCACGGTGCCGTCTTCCCTGCGCTCGGCCTCGATGCCGCGGAAGTCGTAGTGCCCGTCCCCGAGCAGGAGCACGTAGTCGGGGAGTTGCGCGGCGGTGTCGGCGCGGTCGTAGAGGAACTTGAGATAGTCCCGGACCGCGCGCATATCGACCTGGCCTCCGGAGAACTCGTTGAAGATCTGCTCGACGTCCACGATCAGCGTCTGGAGCCCGTCGCGCTCCCGTCGGTACGCCGCGAGTTCTTCCGCAGCCGGTGCAAAGTCGCGGTGCGTCACGATCACGAAGTCAGGGAAGCTCGTCTCGCCGCGGAGGTTCTGGTTAGCCACCGGGCGGCCCGCTGGCGGGGCCGCGATGCGGCTGCTCCCAGGCATGAAGGCGACGAGTTCACGGGGGGCTGCCGCGTTGGTCACCTCGACTTGTACGGCGACACCGCCACTCGCATTCTGCGTGGCGAGCGCGCGAACACGGTCCGGCTCGGTGACGTCCCAGACCTGCGGAGTCCCGCTAAACCCGGTGAGTACGAACTCGAAGCGTCCCGTTTCCCCACCAGGCGTCTGGAAGCGAAGGTAATCCTGTTGCGCGCGCAGGTTGCGGGGCACGAAGATCCGGAGCCAGTCGAGGTAGGCCGTGGGGTTGTTCTGCGCGCCGAGTAGCCGGAAGTCCACTGACAGGGCTTGTCCTGGCGTCGACGGTTGCTCGAACGAAAGAAAACTCTCCAGGGCGTAGTTTCCGGTCGCCGTGCCGAATGGGACCGTGCCTGGACTGGTGGTTACGAGCAACTCGCCCCGGCTCTCGAACTGAATAGTCGCGCGGGGGTTGGCCCGCGTCGCCGTACGAGCCTCGTAGCGGATCGTGCCAGCGGCCTGCCCTGCCAGCGTCGTGTCGAGCACCGTTGCAAGCGGGCGGGCGGGTACGACATCCTGGCCGAGCCAGTCAAGCCCGGAGCCACCGCCACTGGATTCTGCCATGAAGCGGTCCTCCTCCACGAACAGGCGGGCGACGTACTGCGTCTGCCGGGTCGCATCGCTGAAACCGGGGAACGGCACCGTCCCAACCCGCGCGGCGGCGTCCCCGACGTGCAGGAAGTACGATGCTGTGGTCGTGAAGGGATTGACGTAGTGTTCCCACGCGCTCGCTGTGGTGTCGTAGCGCCAGCCTGACGGGCTCTCGGCGTAGAAGTAGAGCACGCCGCCGTCGGCGAAGGTCGGGCCGCCCTGCGTCCAGGCAGGGTTTTCGAGCAAGTCCGTTGGGCGTGCAGCGCTGTTGAGTGCGGGCAGCGGGGCCCCGCCGTTGCCGAACACCTGGAGGCGGTCCATGCGTACCTGCGCCGGGTCGAGTCCGAGGTCGCTCAGGTAGTCGGCGTCGATGCGGTAGAGGCCCTCGCGGGAGACCGAGAGGGTGTGCCAGGTCCCGTCGGCGAGGACACTGCGAGTTACCGCGCCCCGCGCCGATGCGGAAGCGAGTGCC
>JBCCRG010000102.1:0-9850 GCA_039208155.1 Bacteroidota bacterium
CCGAATCCGACGACCGAGCGCGTCCTCGTGGAAGGCGCGCGTCTCAACCGAGTCGAGGTCTACGACTTACTCGGCCGCCAGCACGCCCACGCCGACGGCGGCCATGCGGATCGCCTAGAACTCGTCCTGCCTGACACGCCGGGTGTCTACGTGCTGCGCATCGCCTACGCCGACGGAGTCACGACGCGGCGTGTGACACGGTGGTAGCCGCGGGGGCCTCGTCCTCCACAAACTGCTGGTAGTGCTCCCAGCGCTCCAGGATGTGGGCGACATAGGTGACCGGTTCGAGGCCGCGGCAGAAGCCGTATTTCACGACCGGATCGGTGTAGACGGCGCGCTTCGACTTCTGGAGCAGCCAGTACGCCACGTCGGCCCACACATCGGGGTCGTCGCCGTGCTTGACCGCGAGCCGCCGCGCGTCCTCGACGTGCCCGTGCCCGGTGTTGTACGACCCGAGCACGAACTTCAGCCGCTCCGCCGGGTCGGCAATCTCGCCGTCCCAGTAGTCCTGTAGCCACGCGAGGAAGCGGACCGCGCCCGCAACGTTGTCGGCGGGGTCGTTGGCGTCCGTCACGCCGAACTCGCGTGCGGTGGCAGGCATGAGTTGGAGGAGCCCTTGCGCCCCGGCCCACGAGCGAGCCTGCGGGCGGAAGCGCGACTCCTGGTAGGCTTGCGCCGCGAGAAGCCGCCAGTCCCAGTCGATCTCGGCCGCGGCGTCACGGAGGAGCGCGTCGTAGTCGGAGAGCGTGCCTGTGGTGCCGGTGAGGTAGGTGCTCGCAATGCGCTCGCGGTAGCCGCGCCGGTCGACGAAGTAGCGCCGATAGGTCGTGTTCCAGAACGCCGACTCGCGCTCCGACGCGATCCAGTCGTCGAGCGCGGCGCGCAACTGCGGCGCGTTGGCGCGAGTCGCCCAGGCGACGCGGTGCGGCTCGCCCAGCGACGGCCGGACGACGAGGTTGGTGTAGCGGCTCTGCGTGAGACGGCCGACGTTCTCCGGGCTCACCGCGAAGTCGAGCCGCGCCGCCGCGACGCGCCGGATCAGTTCCTCCGTGGACGTATCGACTTCCACGACCTCGATGTCGCCCGAGATGCTGTCGGCGAGTTCGACGAGGTCGTCGGTGAAGGGCGAGCGCTCGGTGACGGCGACCGCCTCCCCGCTTAACTCCTCCGGAGACTGGATGAGCCGTGCGCGCAGTTCGACGGCGTCGGGGAGGGGCTCGGTGTCGTGTGCAAGCGAATCGTTGTGCGCGAGCGAATCGGCAAGCGTGGCGGCGGTGAGGCTGTCGAGCGCGTCCACGATGGGGCCGCCCGCGTCCGGATCCGGTGGGCCGTCGCGCTGGACGAGAATTGGCTCCGTCTCGTACAGCGCGCGGGTGTAGCGGACGTAGGCGGAGTCGGCAGCCTCGGGCACGAGCCGTGCCGCCGCGATGTCGCCCTCGCCGCGCAGCAGCTTCACGAGGAGGCTGTCGCGCGGCACGATCTGCATGCGCAGCACGAGGTCCTGGTCCTCGGCGAAGCGCTGGAGGAGGTCGTACTCGTAGCCCATCGGCTCGCCTCGGTAGAGGAAATACGAGGTCGAGTTGTAGGCCGAGAGCACCGTGAGCGTGTCGCCTGCGCGGATGGCGTCGAGGTCGCGCTCGATGGGGTCGGGCAGCAGACGCGGGGCGAGGTCGGGCCGGAACGCAGCCATGAGCGCGAGCGCCGCCACGAGCGGTACCAGCAGCGAGGCGATCGTGCGCTTGCGCGGACGGGAGAACATAGAGGCACAAATGGGTTTTCTAGGACAGCCTATCTCTTACCAGGTCGCGCTGCACGCTGGTCCTCGCCCCACGGGCGACCCATCGGGTGTTCACACGCCCTCGCTCTCGTCTTCACATCGGGCCGTTATGCCGCTCCTGGATCGCCCTTCTCTCGCCCTGTCCTGCCCCTCGTGCGCGTCTCGTACCACCCCGGCTACTTCGTCCCGCTCCCGCCCCGCCATCCGTTCCCGATGGCGAAATTCCCCGCGCTCCACGAGATCGTGCTGGGCGAGGCGCTTGTCCGTCCCGACGAGGTGATTGCACCACGTGAGGCCGATTGGTCCGACCTCCGCCTCGTCCACACGCCCGCCTACCTCGATGCCCTCGCGACGGGGCAGCAGACGCGCCAGGAGGAGCGGCGGATGGGCCTGCCGTGGTCGCAGGCGCTCGTCCGCCGGAGCCGCCTCGCCGTGCAGGGCACGATCAACGCGGCGCTGATGGCGCTGCACGACGGCGTCGCAGGCAACCTCGCAGGCGGCACGCACCACGCGATGCCAGACCACGCCGAGGGCTTCTGCGTCCTCAACGACGTGGCCGTGGCCCTCCGCGTCGCGAAGCGGTCGGGCTGGATCCGCCGCGCGCTTATCGTCGACCTCGACGTGCACCAAGGCAACGGCAACGCCGCGTTCTTCGCTGACGACGCCAGCGTGTTCACCTTCTCGATGCACGGCGCGAAGAACTACCCCTTCCGCAAGCCCCCCTCCTCCCGCGACGTCCCCCTCGACGACGGCATAGGCGACGACGCCTACCTCGCCACGCTCCAGCACCACCTCCCGGAGGTGCTCGCCGAGGCAAAGCCCGACCTCGTCGTCTACCTCGGCGGCGTGGACGTGCTCGACGGGGACCGCTACGGCCGCCTGGCGCTCACCCGTGAGGGCCTCGCCCGCCGCGACCGCTTCGTCTGCGAGACGGTGCGCGACGCGGACGTGCCGCTCTGCCTCCTCCTCTCCGGCGGCTACGCCGAGACGCCCGCCGCCACGGCCGACCTCCACGCGACGATGTACCGCGAGGCGGCGCGTGTCTTTTCGAGACACCCTGCCGGGCCGTGACCCGACTACGCCTGCGAGCAGGGCACGTACCGTGTTGATTCTGGATGGGTAATGCCCCTCCTGCCCGCCTGGCGCGGCGTTTGGCTTGGTCGCTCGTGACCTCACCTTGCTCGCCATGCGCCGCTTCGTTCCCCTCCTGCTCCTGGCTCTGTTCGCCGTCGGTGCCACGACGCCTACGCAGCCGCTGGCGCTCGACCTCCGCGCGAGCCAGATTGCGTGGACCGTTGCGAAGGTCGGCAAGGATTACCACGGGCTCGTCGGCCTCGAGGACGCACGCCTCAGCGTGAGCGACTCGACCCTGTCGGGCTACCTCATCTTCGATACGGGCGGCGCGACGTGCGCCAACGCCACCGGCGAGGAGTTGGACGAGGTGATGACGACCCTGCGCGAGCGCTTCTTCGAGACGGACCGCTACCCGCGCGGCCACCTCGTCATCCAAGACGCCCGCCGTACCGGCCCGGCCGACGACGACGGCTTCCTGCCGTTCGAGGTCACGGGCGACCTGCGCGTGAAGGGCGAGTCGCAACCGGTGACGTTTTCCGTGCGCGTCCGTCCCCATGCCGAGCCCGGCACCATCGCTGGCGAGGCGACGGTGGAGATCGAGCGCGCCCGCTGGGGGCTGCACTACGGCGACAGCCTCGTGGACCGGATGAAAGACCAGGCCATCGCGGATGCGATCGTGTTCCACGCGGTGTTCGTGGCCCGCTAGGCGCACGGCGAGGACGCCGGGTAGAAGCGACGGGAACCTGTTCGGTAGCCCGCACCGGCTTGCTCGCCTTTTCGCAGCGGTTTAACGCATAACGGAGCCGGTCGCGCGTTGTGAGCGGGTACCTTTGTCTGCTTGACCCATCCCATCGTTTTCGCTTGCTCTTGCTGCCCATGTCCCCACGACGTTCTCCCTGGCTCGCGCTGGTGCTGGCCGGGCTGTTCGCCGCCTGCGGCACGCCGCGCACCACCACGGCTCCCATCGTTGCCTCGGCCCCGCCGCCGCCGCCCGTCGCGGCGGAATTCGCAGGCGGGCAACTCACACTCCCCGAGTTCGAGACGCAGTACGCCCGCTCGGTCGGCTCCCGCGAGCTCGCCGCCGCCGACACGCTGGGCGCGTACGAAGACTTCCTGGAGCGCTACGTCAACTTCCGCCTCAAGGTGCAGGCCGCCCGCGACCTCGGCCTCGACGAGGACTCGAGCTACACCGCCGAGCTCGACTCGTACCGCGAGCAGCTCGCCCGCCCGTACCTCCTCGAACAGGAGGTCACCGAGGAGATCGTCCGGTCGATCTATGACCGCCAGCAAGAGGAGGTCCGCGCCCGGCACATCCTGCTGCGCGTGACGCCCGACGCGGAGGCGGCCGACACGCTCGCCGCCTTCGCCAAGCTCGACGCCATCCGCGACTCGATCCTCGCTGGCGGCGACTTCGCCGCGCTAGCCCAGGCCGAGTCCGAGGACCCCTCCGCTGCGACCAACCAGGGCGACCTCGGCTACTTCTCTGGCGGCCGCATGATCGAGGCATTCGAGGTCCGCGCCTACACGACGCCCATCGACAGCATCTCGGAGGTCTTCCGCACGCGCTTCGGCTACCACATCCTCCAGGTCACCGACCGCCGCGCTGCACGCGGCGAGATCAGCGCCCGCCACATTCTCATCCGCTTCAACGGCCAGACCGCGGCCGACTCCGCCGCCGCGCTGGAGACGATCACCGAGCTCGAGGCCCGCGTCGCTGGGGGCGAGGACTTCGCGACGCTCGCGCGGCAGTACTCCGAAGACCCCGGCTCGGCAGAGAACGGCGGCGACCTCGGCTTCTTCGGGACGGGCCGCATGGTGCCCGCCTTCGAGCAGGCCGCGTTCGCGCTGGAGAATCCGGGCGACGTCTCCGGCGTCGTCGAAACGCGCTTTGGCTACCACCTCATTCAGCTCATCGAGGTGCAGGCGCCGCCGTCCTACGACGAGGCGTACCCCGAGCTGAAGCGGCTCGCCGAGCGGCTGCCGCGCACGGCCCGCCGCCGCGAGGCGCTCGCCGCGACCTACCAGGAGCAGGTCGGCTTCACGTTTGACTCCACGCTCGTCGCAGAGGCCGTCGCGGGCTTCCCGGCTGACTCGGTCATCCAGCGCATCGACACGGAGGGCTTCGGTGCCTACGGCGACAGCACGTTCGCCACGGTGGGGGACGCCGCCTTCACATTCGGCGACTTCCAGCCGCAGCTCCGCGCCTCCCGTCCAGCCACCCCCGACCTCGACGGCCTGCTCGGCGCGATGACCCGCTACCTCGCCGAGGAGACGATCACCCTCGCGGCCAACGAGCTCGAAGAGACCGACGACGACTTCGCGCGCATCATGCAGGAGTACGCCGACGGCATCCTCCTCTTCGCGATCTCGGAGGACTCCGTGTGGACGGTTGCACAATCCGACACGACGGGCCTCGAAACGTTCTTCGCCGAGCGCCAGGCGGACTACCAGTTCCCGGAGCGCCGCCGCGTGGTGTCCTACTCCAGCCGCGTTGACTCGGTGCTGGCGCAGGTCGGCACCTACCTCGACGGCGGCCTCGGGCCCGACGACATCGCCACGCGCCTGGAGGCGGACAGCATGAGTGTCCGCATCGACACCGTCTTCGTCTCGGAGCCGAGTGACACGGCCTACGACCGCGCGTTCGACCTCGAGGTCGGGGCCCGGACAGAGCCCATCGCCAACCGCTCCACACGCACCATCATGGTGCTCGACGGCATCGAGGCCCCGCGTGGGAAGACGCTGGAGGAGGCCCGCGCCGAGGTGCTCACCGACTACCAGGACCACCTCGACGAGGCGTGGGTCGCCCGCCTGCGCGCACGCTACGACGCGACGACCTACCCGGCCATCCTCACCACGGCCTTCGCCGAGGAGAAAGCCGCGACCGCGGCGGCGGACGCCGTGGCTCCCGAGTCCACGACCGAATAAGCGCCTCGCGCCTCCTTCCAAGCGGCCCTGCTCGATGTCGGGCAGGGCCGCTTTTTCTGTCCGCTGCCTCCCCACCCTGATCGGCGCTCTCTGCTCGGCATCGCCGGATCGATCCCGCTTGTTTGCTCGCATGGCACGTGTCGCTGACCGGACCGCCTCGCTGACGCAGGCCCGCCTCGGGCGTGGGCTCGCGCCCGTGGCGGTGCTCGTGGGCGCGCTCTGGCTCGCGGCCTGCGGCGGCACGGTCGCGCCGGAGAGCTACGTCGCGCGGGTCGGCGACCAGTACCTCACCGAGGCCGAGGTGGCGGCCACGCTGCGGGTGGTGCCCACCGGGCTCGACAGCCTCGCGGCGCGCCAGCAGGTCATCGAGCAGTGGGTGACGAGCGAGCTGCTCGCCCACGCCGCTCGCAACGCCGACCTCGCCGAGCGGCCCGGCGTGCAGCGCCGCCTCGACGACAGCGAGCGCTCCGTCCTCGCCGATGCCTACATCGAGGCGCTCTACGACGAGCGCCAGCCCGCGCTGGACGACGCCGAGGTGCGCGCCTACTACGAGAGCAACCAGGACCGCCTCGTCCTGCGGGAGCCATACGTGCGTGTGCGCTACCTCGTCTTCGCCACCGAGGAGGAAGCGCGGACGGCCCGCGCAGAACTTGTGAGCGCGGTTCGCTCCGCAACGCCGGACTCGCTGTGGGGGCTCGTGGCTGAAGCGCACGCTGCCGACCCCGACGCCGCCATCGGGCTGAGCGAGGCGTACCTCCCCGAGAGTGAACTCCGCCAGCGCCTCCCCGACGCCGGGCCTGTCTTCCGACAGTATGCCCCCGGCCAGATTGCCCCAGTTCTCGACCTCGGCGACCGCTACCACGTCTTCCAGGTCGTCGACCGCGCCCAGGCTGGAGCGCTGCCCGAGCTCGCCTGGATCGAGGACGAGCTGCGTCGCCAGATGCTCATCGATGCGCGGCGACAACTCGTCTCCCGCGAGGTGCAGGACCTGAAAAGCCGCGCCCAGGCCGCTGGCGACCTCGACACTCCCGAGAGCACGCCCGCCCGCCAATAGTTCTGCCCCGGGGCGCGTTCTGCCCCGACCCATCGCTGCACTCCCACGTGCCTCGGCGGCCTGACGCCGCCCGCGTTCCCACCTTGATGCTTCCACGCTCGCCTGTGCTTTCCATGCTGTTCCGTTCCGCGCTCCTCGCCCTACTGCTCGCTGGGCTCGTCCGCCCCGCCTCCGCCCAGGAGGAGCGGCTGCTCGACACCGTCATCGCCGTCGTGGACGGCGAGGTGGTGCTTCACTCCGAGGTCACCTTCATCGCGCAGCAGCTCGCGCAGGGCCAGATCGTCACCGACGCCGTCTACAGCCAGGCCGTCGACGAACTCGTCGGGCAGAAGGTGCTCCTGGCCGAGGCCCGGCGCGACACCACCATCGCCGTCGAGGCCGAACAGATCGACCAGGTCCTAGACCAGCGGATCGAGACGCTCACTCGGCAGCTGGGCAGCGAGGAAGCGCTGGAGGAAGCCTACAGCCGCTCGCTCGCCCAGATTCGGCAGGACTTCCGCGACGAGGTCGAGAAGCAGCTCCTCACGCAGCAGGTCCGCGACCGCAAGATCCGGACGGTGCGCGTGACGCCCTCGGAGGTGCGCACCTTCTTCGAGCAGATCCCGACGAGCGACCTCCCCGACGTGCCGGAGTTGGTCCGCGTGGCGCACATCGTCAAGCTGCCCACGCCGGATGAGGCGGCACGGGAGCGCACGGTCACGGAGATCACCGCCATCCGCGACTCCATCGTGACCGAGGCCGCCACCATCGAGCAGATGGCCGAGCGCTACTCCGACGACCCAGGCTCGCGCACGCGCGGCGGACGCATCGCCAACGTGAGCGTGCGCGACCTCGTGCCGGAGTTCGGGGCCGTCGCGAGCACTCTCGAGCCGGGGGCTGTCTCGCAGGTCTTCGAGACGACGTTCGGCTTCCACGTCATGCGCCTCAACAGCCGACAGGGCGATGTGATCGACGTCAACCACGTCCTCATCCAGGTAGACGACAGCGCCGTGGACCCTGCCGAGGCCATCGCGGACCTGGAGGCCATCCGCGACTCGCTTGTGACGATGGAACTGCCCTTTGAGGCGCTCGCGAAGCGGCACTCCGAGGACCCCTTCACCGCCAACCAAGGCGGCTACGTCACCGACCCACGCTCGGGCGACCGCAACCTCCAGCTCAGCCTCCTCGGCCCGCAGTGGCAGGCGGTCGTGGACACGATGGAGGTAGACGAGGTGAGCCTCCCCGCCGAGGTCCAGCTCCTCGACGGCACGCGTGCCTGGCACATCGTGCTCCTCCAGAAGCGCACGCCCGCTCACACCCTCGACCCCGTCACCGACTACGAGCTGCTGAGCGAATACGCGCTCCAGGAGAAGCGCCAGCGCGAGCTCAGCGCCTACATCGACCGGCTCCGCGAGCGCGTCCACATCGCGATCAAGACGGACCGCTATGTCCCCTTCGAGGAACGGGCCGCTCTGATGGCGGATTTCTGATGGGAGGATTCTCGATTGACGATGTTGGATTGAAGATGCCAAAAAGCCGCGCTCTACCCGTAGATCTCAAATCATAAATCATAGATGGAAACTCATAAGTCAGACATCGCCAATCTCTCCGCGTCTGATCCGGCGGCTGTCGATGCGCTCACCGAGGCGTACGGGCGGCTCCGGCGCGAGGTTGGCAAGGTCATCGTCGGGCAGGAGACCATCGTGGAGGGCGTGACGGTGTGCCTGCTCGCGCAGGGCCACTGCCTGCTAGTCGGCGTGCCGGGGCTCGCGAAGACGCTCCTCATCCGCACCCTCGCGGACGCCATCGACCTCTCGTTCAGCCGCATCCAGTTCACGCCCGACCTCATGCCGGGCGACATCACCGGCACCGAGATCATCGAGGAGGACCCCGCCACGGGGCGGCGCACCTTCAAGTTTGTGAAGGGCCCGCTCTTCGCGCAGGTCATCCTCGCCGACGAGATCAACCGCACGCCGCCGAAGACGCAGGCCGCCCTGCTGGAGGCGATGCAGGAGCGCCACGTCACCGCCGCCGGGCAGACATTCCCGCTCGACACGCCGTTCTTCGTGCTCGCCACGCAGAACCCCATCGAGCAGGAGGGCACCTACCCGCTCCCCGAGGCGCAGCTCGACCGCTTCATGCTCAACCTCTGGCTCGACTACCCGAGCTTCGAGGACGAGGTCACCGTCGTGCGCAACACGACGAGCGCGGCGAAGCCCACCATCGAGCCGGTGCTGAGCCAGGCGGAGCTGCGGCTCTTCCAGGACCTCGTCCGCCAGGTGCCCGTCGCCGACACGGTGATCGAGTACGCCGTGAAGCTCGTCGCGCAGACGCGGCCGGGACGAGATGGGACGCCCGCCTTCGTGAACGAGTACCTCTCGTACGGCGCCGGGCCGCGCGCGTCGCAGTACCTCATCCTCGGCGCGAAAGCGCGGGCGTTGCTCGCAGGCCGCGTGACGCCGCTGCGCGAGGACGTACAGGCGATGGCCGTGCCGGTGCTGCGCCACCGCATCGTGACGAACTTCAACGCCGAGGCGGAAGGCATCTCGCCGGTGGACGTGATCGGCCGGATCGTCGACATGTGATTTCAGCTATCTGATTTTTGGTTCTCATTCATGTATGGCCGTGTTCAGTGAGGTTGATCAGCAGCAGCACGAACAGTGCTCCCCCTAGACAGAGCCTGTCCCCGCGCAGGTGGGGAGGGAGCTAGAGGGGGTAGATCCAGGCTGGCACGGAAGCCACATCGGAGCGCGATGATCGACCACCCCCAACCCGGAAAGACAGGGAAACCCCGCAGCGCATGCGCTGCCCTGTCCAGAGCTTGCCCTCGCGTAGGCGGGGGAGGGGAGCCATCAACGCTTCTACATTTCGCTGTAGTGATGCACTGTCGATGCTAGAATCAATCAAACATCGCACATCATAAATCGAACATCGAACGTGTCCCAGGTTCAGGTCGGTCCCCTCACGCCACCCGCCGCTGACTCCACGGAGGTGCTCGTGGACACGCTCCAGGCGGACACGACAGCCCAGGCCGATACGTC
>JBCCRG010000103.1:0-9825 GCA_039208155.1 Bacteroidota bacterium
GCGAGCAGCGCGAAGGCCGCGAGCGCCGCCAACGTGTAGCGGTAGAGCATGGAAGGGAGACGTAATTGAACGAACAGGAAAAGCGCTTTCCTTTGGCGTTGGGACCAATGTACGCGAAGGGCGTGCCGACACCCCCCTCCGGGACGTGCGTGTTCGAAACCCCACGCCGCGTGGAGCGTGCTTGCTGGCCCTGTTTCACCTGCGACGCTGTACCCGCCCCCATGGCGAACGCCCCCGCCCGACCTGCTCCCAAAGCGCCTGCCCGCTCCAGCACCCCGGTCCGCCCCGGAGCCATCCAGCTGAAGGCCGTCAAGCCTACCCTCCCCGACCTCGACGTCGGCGGAGATGGCATGCTGGAGCTCCCCGTGGTCACGCGACCGGTCAAGACGCGCCGACCTGGGCAGCGCCCCGAGTGGCTTCGCGTGAAGCTGCCCTACGGCGACACGTTCCGCAATGTCCAGGACATCATCGCGAAGCACGACCTCCACACGGTCTGCCAGAGCGCCCGCTGCCCCAACATGGGCGAGTGCTGGACCGCTGGGACGGCGACGTTCATGATCCTCGGCAACGTCTGCACGCGCTCGTGCAGCTTCTGCGCCGTCATGACGGGCCGCCCGGGCAAGAAGGACCTCGACTGGGACGAGCCGCGCCGCGTCACCGACGCTGCCAAGCTGATGGGCCTGCGCCACGTCGTCATCACGAGCGTCAACCGCGACGACCGCAAGGACGGCGGGGCCCCCATCTTCGCCGAGTGCATCCGGCTCCTCAAGGACGAGATCGACGGCGTCACCATCGAGGTGCTCACGCCCGACTTCCGCGGCGCGGAGGCGGCGATGGACACCGTCTTCGAGGCCCGGCCTGATGTGTTTAACCACAACATCGAGACGGTGCCGCGGCTCTACCGCCGCGTGCGCCCCCAGGCCGACTACCAGCGCTCCCTCGATGTGCTCCAGCGCGCGAAGGACGCGTTCGGGCTCCGCACGAAGTCCGGCATCATGGTCGGCCTCGGCGAGACGCGCGACGAGGTGCTCAGCCTCATGGATGACTTCGCGGGCATCGGGCTCAACGTGATGACCATCGGGCAGTACCTCCAGCCCACGAAGATGCACCTCCCCGTCGAGGAGTTCGTCCACCCGGACGTGTTCGCGTGGTACAAGGAGCAGGGCGAGGCGCGTGGCATCGAGCACGTGGAGAGCGGGCCGCTGGTGCGGTCGAGCTACCACGCCGAGCGCCATGTCTAGGACTCACCATGTCTAGGACCCGCCATGTCTGGGACCCACCATGTCTAGAACCTGGGGAGCCGGGGGCACGAAGGGACGGCGCACAGGGCTAGCTGCGCTGGTTCTCTGTGCCTGCCTGCTCGCCGGATGCGGTACGGAGCGCCTGACCGGGCGCACCGCCAGCGTGGTCTTCCTCACCGACACCAACTGCGACTACTTCGTCGTGCAAGCGCTGCGGGGCTCCTACGCCGTGCTCCAAGGCGCCGACGATCTCGTGGTGCGGCAGGGCGATGTCTTTGAGGGCGGCGCGCTGCGCGCTGGGCGCGTGACGTTCCGCCACCTCCCCTTCGGCACCGACGACAACCGCGAGGATGCTGCCGTGGTGATCCTGAACGTGGACCAGGGCAGCCTCGACGTGGTCGAGGCGCAAGCGCGACTGCAAACCCTCTGCTCGACTGCGGGCTGAGATATGTGGCGGGCTGAGGCGGGCAGCAGTGCGAGGAACGGTGGGGGTTCGTTTAGAAACGGGAACGGGAAAAAAAGGAATCCCAAGAATCTGTCTAAACAACCAGATGATCGCTGCGCGAGCCCAGTGATTCGGCACGGCTTTCGTTAATGGGGGACTTCCCCATCCCTCCACCCGTTCCCTTCCTATGACTGAGGCCTCCGCGCGCTCCTCCGGGCGCGCCACCCCTACGTCCGCCTTCCTACCCCGCCGCGTCCTCGTCATTGACGACTGTCCCGACCAACGTACCATCGTGCGCCTGATGCTCGAACGCGCCGGCGTCCACGTCGATGAGGCGGACTCGGGGCAAGCCGGGCTCCAGGTGTACGCCTCCGCGTGTCGCGACAACGCCCCGCACGAGGTCGTCCTGATGGACCTCCGTATGCCTCACATGGACGGGCTGGAGACGACGCGGCAGCTGCTCGAACAGGCTGCGACGCCGCCGCGCATCGTGGGGGTGACGGCCGAGCCGCACGCGGCCTACTTCGAGGCGTGCCGCTCAGCCGGGATGGAAGCCGTCGTGACGAAGCCCTACCGGACAAGCTCGCTGCTCGTGGCGTGCCTGCGTGGCCCCCGCGCCGAGGCGTAAGGAGGTAGGCATCCCCGGCAGCGCGCCCCGCTGCGCACGGGCACAGGAGCAGTGCGATCTTGCAGGACGCCTCTGCCCCACGCCATGGCCGACCTGCTCCCCGACTCGCCCTCCCCGGATCCAACCGACAGCCGCTTCAGCGCGGCGCGGGCCGTCGTGCTCCAGGGCGTGCTGATGCTCGGCGGGCTCGCGGCATTCTTCTTCCTGCTTCTGGAAGTGGGCCAGGACGTGAACCCGCTGCTGATCGGCGTGGTTGGGATGGCGCTGCTCTGGCCGATCCGGCAGCAACCGGCAGCGCGGGCGCTGCTGATCGCGGCGGGGTTGCTGATCGCGTTCTGGCTCCTGCGGACGCTCGGCGGCGTGCTCGCGCCGTTCGTGATCGTCTGGCTGCTCGCCTACCTCCTCGACCCGGTGGTGGTGTGGGCCGAGGGCCGCCTCAAGATGCCGCGCTGGGTGTCGACGCTCCTCCTGACGCTGCTGGTCGTCGGGCTGCTGGTGCTGGTGGCGCTGCTCTTCGTCCCCAACCTGATTGCACAGGTGGAGCTGCTCGCGCAGCGCGTCATCGGGCTGCTGTCTGGATTGCCCGCCTACCTCGCCGACAACCCGTTCGTGCGCTACCTCGAAACGAACGGCCTGGTGGACATGGCGGAGTTGGAGACGCAGCTCTCGGCGTTCCTCCCGGACCGAATCGCGGAGCTGGCCGGGCGCATCCCCGACGCCGTCGGCGGCCTCTCGCGCTCCGTCGGGACGCTCATCGAGGTCATCACGGTCGTCGTGCTCGTGCCGGTGCTGCTGTTCTACGTCCTCAAGGACTACCCCAAGCTGCGCGACACGCTCACCGACCAGTTCCCGACCTACCAGGGCGGCCGCGACTACCTCTTCCGCAGCGCGTCGATCCTGGGCAACTACCTCCGCGGCCAGCTCCTCATCTCGGCGATCTCGGCGTTCAACGTCTCGCTCTTCCTCGGCCTCTTCGGCGTGCCGTTCGCGTTCGTGATCGGGCTGCTCGCAGGCGTGCTCAACATGATCCCCAACCTGGGCGCGATCATCACCAACGTCATCGCTATCGCGATCACGCTGGCGTTCGGGTCGCTCGGCGATGTCGTCGTCGTCGTGATCGTGCTGCTCGGGCAGAGCCTGCTGGAGCAGGCCGTGCTCACGCCGAACATCATGAGCCAGCAGGTGGGGCTGCACCCGGTGCTCATCATCCTCTCGCTCTTCGTCTTCGGCGCGCTGATGGGCTTTGTGGGCCTGCTCCTCGCCGTGCCCGCAACGGCGATCCTGCTGGCGTTCTACCGGACCTGGCAAGAGAACCGCTTCGCAACGACGACGGGCACGACGCTACCGGAGGATGTGTCTGAACGTGCGGATGCGTGAACGTGTGGACGTGCGAATGAGCCCCGTCCTCAGCACGAAGTAGCTTTCCCACTCACGTCTACACCCTCACACGTGCCTTCCTCCACGCTCACCCTTCGTGCGCCCCGTGCGTTCAGCCCGTCGGCCTCGCTGCTCGGACGCGGGCTGCGCCGGATGCTGGGCGGCGACCCGATCCGCGCCGAGGCGGTCTACTGGGTCGCGCTCGTGCTCGTGGTGGCGGTCGCGGTGATGGGGACGCAGTGGGGCTGGCTGTGGCTGCGCGATGCCAGCCCGCCGGAGGAGTTTCTCGCGGCGGCCGTGTGGTACGCTGCCGCCCAAGCCGTTGCGCTGATCGTGTTTGTGGCGGTGGGCGGGATCGGCTGGCGCTCCACTGTGGAGGTGACGCTGACGACCGAGACGCTACGCCTCCGGCAGGGGCCGACTGCGTTGGAAGTCCCGCGCGCTGCGCTCCGAGGCCTACGCCACCTCAACGCCACCATGGAGCACCGCACGCTGCGCCGCCGCGCCGACGTGCGCCGCTTCGTCGCCAAAGCGCACGACCCGCTCCTCGTGCTGAACATCGCCGGTCAACCACCCATCGTCCTCGCGCTACCCGACTCTGAGCGTACCCGCTTCGAGCAGGCCCTTCGACCGCTGACAGCCGATAGCCGACAGCCCACCGCATGACCTTCACCCTCGCCGCCGAAGACCCGACGACCGACGCCCGCGCCGGGGTCGTCACGACCGACCACGGGGCCATCGAGACGCCGATCTTCATGCCGGTCGGGACGCTCGGCACGGTGAAGGCCGTCGAGCCGCGCCAGCTCCGCGACGACCTCGGCGCGCAGATCATCCTCGGCAACACCTACCACCTCTTCCTCCGCCCCGGCATGGAGGTCATGGAAGCAGCGGGCGGACTCCACCGCTTCATGCGCTGGGACGGGCCGATCCTCACCGACTCGGGCGGCTTCCAGGTCTTCTCGCTCGCCGACAGCCGCAAAATCACCGAGGAGGGCGTCACCTTCCAGAGCCACCTCGACGGCAGCCGCCACCTCTTCACGCCGGAGTCGGTCGTCGACACGCAGCGCTCCATCGGCTCCGACATCATGATGGTGCTCGACGAGTGCCCGCCCGCCGATGTCGACGAAGCGTACGCGCGCACAAGCAACGCGCTCACGATGCGCTGGGCCAAGCGCTGCCAGGACCACTTCCGCGCGACCGAGGCGAAGTACGGACACAGCCAGACGCTCTTCCCCATCGTGCAGGGCGTGACGTATCCGACCGTCCGCCGCGAGTCAGCGCGTCAGCTCGTGGATATGGACTTTGAGGGCCACGCCATCGGCGGGCTGTCGGTGGGCGAGCCTGCGCCGGTGATGTACGAGGTCGTGGAGGTCGTCACGGCCGAGCTGCCCCGCACGAAGCCGCGCTACCTCATGGGCGTCGGGACGCCCGCCAACCTCATCGAGTGCATCGCGCGCGGCGTGGATATGTTCGACTGCGTGCTCCCGACGCGCAACGGCCGCAACGGCACGATCTACACGACCGAGGGCCAGCTCAACATCCGCAACGCGAAGTGGAAGACCGACTTGTCGCCGATTGACCCCGGCCTCGACCACTACGCGGGGCAGTTCTCGAAGAGCTACCTCCGCCACCTCCTCAACGTCAACGAGGTGCTCGGGATGATGATCGCCTCGCAGCAGAACCTGGCGCTCTTCCTCTGGCTCGTCCGCGAGGCGCGCCGTGCGATCCTGGACGGCCGCTACGCATCCTGGATGCGCGAGTGGTTGCCGAGGCTGTCGCGGCGGTTGTGAGAGGGCTGTCAGCCGTCGGCCATCGGCCGTCAGCAGGTCGTACCTCGAAGTGAGCGCCACCGCCCGACTGCCCTGCTGCGCCCTGGCTGCTCACGCGCTATTCTTCTCGTACCGACAGCCGATAGCTGAACGTCGACAGCCGATAGCCTTCTCGCGCCCCGCATGAACCGCCCTGACGCCCCCCGGCCGCGCAGCACCGCGACGCCGCGCAAGCTCATCTCGAACAAGAAGCCGGTCTACCGGCTCAGCGACTACATCCTCGAGTACCTCGTGCGCTACGGCCGCCTCGTCACGCGCGGCGCGGACTACGACAGCCTCACCCGCTACGCCGGGGCCACGACGCTCTACGACGAGCAGGGCAACGACACCCTCTGGAACACGGTCTACTACGGCCCCGCCGACCAGCGCGAGGTCCACGACGCGCTGCTGCTCACCTACGCCCTCATCAAGTCGGACGGCGACCTCTCCACCATCGAGCACCTACGCGTCGACCGCGTGGACGTGTGCCTCTACGGCAACACGCTCCCCTTCCGCGTCCGCATCGTCAACGCGCTCAACGAGAACTTCGACTACTTCTACGTCAAGCGGGGCGACGCCAACCGCGTCTACGGCCTCGAACTGGAACACCTCCTCTCGCCCAACCGCATCCACTACCTCGTCCATCCGTCACGAGACGGGAACGACACGGGGACGCTCATCGAGGAGCACATCATCGGGATCCCGGCGGCCAAGTTCGTCCGCGAGTCGATGCCGACGAACCACTTCGACGAGGTGCGGCTGGCGAAGGAGTTCGTGAAGTTCAACGAGCGCTGCCTGATCCGCCTGCTCGGCGACATGCACTCGGGCAACTACGTGATCGACATCACGCCGGACTTCGAGAAGATGCAGTACCGCATGCGGCCCATCGACTTCGACCAGCAGAGCCACCACTGGCGCAAGCAGGTCTACCTCCCGCAGTTCTTCCCGCAGAACAACCCCATCGTGGAGTTGGGCATGGCGCGCATGAGCGTGCAGACGTACGACCAGTACCAGCGCGAGGAGCGCGGCCTCATCGCCGGGCGCATCCGGTCGAGCGAGGGCCGCTACGAGGCGCTGATGGAGGTTATGCGCGAGGACCTCATCGCGCCGCCGGAGCACGTGGAGCGACTCGCCGCCCAACTCGTCCGCCACCACAAGGACCCGATCTTCGCGACCTGCCGGACGATGGGCGAACTCGTCTACGCGTCGCTCGACCGGCTCCTCCAGCGCGTGCCGTGAACGGGGGCGCTACGCCTCTCTGCAGAGCGCCTAGCGGTAGACCTCCACCATGATCTCGGAGGCGCGCGTGCCCGTGACCGTCGCCGTCGCAATGATCTCGACGCCTTCGCTGCTGACACTGTTGCCCTGGTGCGTCATGAGGCTTCCCATCGCGTAGATGAGCAGGCGTCCTCCGCCGCGCCGCCCGCTCCACTGCGGCACGGGGCAGAAGAGGGTGGCCTCGTTGGAGCGGTAGCATTCGGCCCGCTCGCGCGAGTTACGGCCGGTATCCGGGTTGTACGCGGTGAGGTCCATCGTCACCGTCGGCCAGCCGGTCTGCTCGAACATGCGCTCGACGCCCTCGAAGCCGTCGATGCTCTGACCGCCGCCCATCGCGCTGTGCTTCATCTTCCATGCCTGCGCTGACGCCGACAGGCGGACGAGGTCGCTGACGATGGTGTCCACCTCGGCCTTACGGCGGTTCTCCATGAAGCCGTTGATGGCGGTGGCGGTGGCAATCCCGACGATGACGACGGTGAGGGTGAGCAGGAGAAGTTGTTGCTGGCCCATGGCTTCGGATGTGATGTGGGTTGGACACTCCTGCTGATAGCAAAAGGCCTGCCGCCCAGGGCCAGAACTTGGGCTCCCCGAGGATGATCGCGCAGGTTGTCGCGCGAGCGTTCCCGCGCGAGGCTGCTACTGCTGGAAGCGCCTCCATCGGGATTTTTGGGGCGTCAGCTCCCCTGTCGGGTATTTCGACAGCGCTTCGCCCAGGGATCTTCCGACTGTGTAAAAACAGCACAGCTTAGCGTACCACACCGACCGGTGTCCGAAACCGTGTCCCCGCCACGTGCTTTCCGAAACACTCGTCCGAGGCCAGGGTACTTGCTGAGCCGACTCGGGTACGCGAGGTCGCATTGACATGGCCCCGCCCTGCTCCTTTTCTTTGCTGCTCACCCGTCCACTGTAGCCACTCGCTGCTATGCGTCTCGCCTTCGCTACGCTCCTGCTCGCCCTTCTGCTCGCCACGACGCCTGTGCAGGCCCAGTTCCGCGCCGATGCGCCGAACGGCCCCGCGCCGGTCATGGTGACGGCTAACCCAGCCGGGGCCTCCCTGGGACGCTTCTTCTCGGGCGACGCGTTCAAGCTCTCCCACAGCTACGAGGTGTCGTACTCGAGCTTTGGCAGCGCGGGCGGCTTCGGGATGGGGCTCTACACGACCTCGCTGCGCTGGCAGCCGACGGCCAACCTCGCAGGCCGCGTAGACGTGGGAGTGGCGCACGCGCCCTTCGGCAGCAGCCAGCTGCAGAGCGCGTTCGGCTTCAGCGAGAACCAGCCCGCGCAGGTCTTCATCCGCAACGCGGAACTGGCCTACCGCCCGACTGAGAACAGCATGATCCGCCTGCAGTTCAGCCAGAATCCCTTCGGCAACGCAGGCGGTCTCTACGGCGCGCAGGGCCTCGGGTATGGCTACAGCCCGTACTTCGGCGGCTCGTCGTTCCGGGCCGGCTACGGGTCGTCGGACTACGACACGCTCTTCTGGCGCAACTGAGTCGGCCTCGCGGCCTCGCTTATGGCGACGACCCGTCGCGCTTCGTCCCCCGTTGTGGGCGCGCTGCTCAACCTAGCGCTCATCGTGGGCGGCATCGCGGCGCTGATGCTGCTCTACGCGCTGGCCAACCGCTTCCTCGCCCCTCGCGCCGACGCCGTTCGGGAGACCAACCCGGCCGAGCTTTACGGCGAGATCATTCAGGTGGATGTCCGCAACGGCTGCGGTGATGCAGGGCTCGCAGCTACGACGACAGCCTTCCTCCGAGATCGCGGCTTCGACGTCGTAGAAAGCGGAAATGTGCCCGACTTCGGCGTGGAGCGCTCCGAGGTGGTAGACCGCATCGGCGATGAGGCCGCCGCGCTGAAGGTGGCCGCCGCGCTCGGCATCCCAGAGGCCCGCGTCCGCGAGGAGCGCCGCGACGTCTACCTCGACGCCAGCGTCATCCTCGGCTGCGACTACGCCACCCTCCGTCCGTTCGAGTAGGCTCTGCCCCACCCCAAAACCTCTCGCGCCCCGGCAACCCGCCCTGCCTCAACCCGTAGCTTCTTTCCTACGCTGCTCCCCACTCACGCTCCCCTTCCTTCACGCCCCCACGCATCCACGTCTGCCTCCATGCCCAACGCCTCGACCAAGCCGACCCGTCCGAACGCGCCCGCCAAGCAACGCGCCACCCCTACGCCGACCCGTACGCTCGTCGAACTGGCCGTGGATGCGATGCTGGACAAGAAGGCCGCAGACGTGACGGTGCTGGACTTGCGCGGCGTCTCCGGCGTGGCGGACTTCTTCGTGCTCGCGACCGGCACCTCGGACGTCCAGATCAAGGCCATCGCCGACGGCGTGCGCATGGGCGTCAAGGAGGCCACGGGCGAGTTGCCCTGGCACCGCGAGGGCTACACCTCGCTCGTATGGGTGCTGCTCGACTACGTGGACGTGGTCGTGCACGTCTTCAACGAGGAGAAGCGCGCCTTCTACGACCTGGAGCGGCTCTGGGGCGATGCCCCGCGCGAACTCGTCGCCGACGGCTACGAGCGCATCGCGATCCTGGACGCCCCGGCCGCCTGACCCATGCTCCGCTCGGCCTTCTTACTGCTCGCGCTCGTCGCCCTCGCTGCCTGCGGCGGCTCCGACCGCGTGGCAGCCCCTGACGACACGTTCGGCCACCGCTTCGCCGACGCGCCGGACGACCGCGAGACGCTCGCGCTGGCCCCGCGCGACACGACGCAAGCGTTCTTCCGCTACCCTGCCGTCGTGGACACGCTGCACGTGCGCCCGGCTCCACTCGGCGAGCGCACGGCCGACGGCGTCTCGGTGGAGGTGCTCGTCAAGGGCGCGCTCCCCGATGGCTGCTCGCAGCTCTCGGACGTGGAGCAGGCACGCGCGGGCAACCTCATCACGGTCACGCTCACGATGAAGCGGCCGAAGGGCGCGTTCTGCACGCAGGTCGTGCGTCCGTTCCGCTTCTACCTCCCGCTCGACGGCCGCTACGCCCCAGGCGCGTACACGCTGAAGCTCAACGACCTCACGCGCCCCTTCGAGATCGCCGAGCCCGACGAGGA
>JBCCRG010000104.1:0-9823 GCA_039208155.1 Bacteroidota bacterium
TCAGGCGGGGGCTGACTTCAGACGCAGGCTCACGGGTGCCGCGCGAGAGCACAGCGGGGTGGCCTCATACCAATCCAGCCTCACCGGAGCAGGGTGGGAGCGGAGGCTCCGTTCCCTGACGCCCTCTAGATACAATACCAAATCCGGGAGCATCGTTGCGATCAATCCGGAATGCGGAGGCCGAATTTGGTGCTGTTGGCTGTCAGCTATCGGCTTTTGGTTTCACACGTCGCAACGCAGCAGGCGGACTTGGTGTGATACGCACCTGTGCTACGGGTTTGCGGGATATGGCTCGGCTTGGCACCCCCTGTCCTGCGTCGCCTCCGTTCTGCCGAACTCCACTCCTCGGACGGGTCCCCTCGCGCGCGAGGGGGACAGCTTGACCGCCGTCCAGGCGTGTCAAGCGGGGGGTGAGGGCCGGGCCCGCTGAGGTGAGGGGCCGCAGAGCGAATGAGCACCTGCCCATGGCGTGGTACGTCCGGCCCCGGGAGGCGAGTTGAAGCAGGCGGGGCTCCACGAGCCGCCAGCCGCCAGCCGCCATCCCGTTGTATGGAGATCGGGAGGAGGGGGCTCCTGCGGGCACGTTCGGTTGACTTGGGCAGCGACCAAAGCTATACTCGCATACGCTGCGTTTTAGACGAGTTCGCGCCGTCCATACACTCGTCTTGGAGGGGAGCGCAGACGTGATGGGACGGCCTCGCGCTAACCCGCCTCTCAGTCCAGTTTGGTGTGACGATTTCGTTACATCCGGGCTGCCTAAAGCGGGTTGGAGCCGCGGTTGCACAGCCGCAGGGCGAGACTGTCCCTCCCATCTTCCGAGCACGGCTCCGGCCCCTGGCTATGGTAGCTCCTGCTGATCTCGCATCTCCGCTCCCGCGTCGCACCGCCGTGGTGCACGACTGGCTCCCCGTCTACGCTGGGGCCGAGCGGGTCCTGGAGCAGATGATCGCCGTGCTCCCCGAGGCGGATCTCTATAGCCTCATCGAGTTCCTGCCCGACGACCAGCGGGCGTTCCTGGGGGGGCGCGAGGTCAGCACGTCGTTCATCCAGCGGCTGCCGTTCGCGCGCAAGGCCTACCGCAACTACCTCCCGTTGACGCCGCTCGCCATCGAGCAGTTCGACCTCACGGCCTACGACCTCGTGCTCTCGTCGAGCTACGTCGTGGCCAAGGGCGCGCTCACCTTCGCGGACCAGCTGCACGTCAGCTACGTCCACAGCCCGATCCGGTACGCGTGGGACCTCCAGTTCCAGTACCTCCGTGAGGGGGGACTCGAACGCAGTCTCAAAGGCAAACTTGCCCGGTTCATTCTGCACTACATGCGCACGTTCGACGCGAGCACGGCCAACCGGCCCGACCTCTACGTCGCCAACTCGCATTACGTCGCCTCGCGGATCCGTAAGCTCTACCGCCGCCCGGCTGCTGTCGTGCACCCGCCGGTGAACGTCGAGCGCTTCGCGGTGGGCTACGACCGGGACGACTACTACTGCACCGTCTCGCGCCTCGTGCCCTACAAGAAGATCCGCGTCATCGTGGAGGCCTTCGCGCAGATGCCGGACAAACGGCTCGTGGTGGTCGGCGACGGCCCCGAGATGGAGCGGCTGCGCGCCATCGCGACGCCCAACGTGGACCTGCTGGGGCACCAGCCGCAGGAGGTACTCGAGGCCACGCTGCGCCGCGCCCGTGCCTTCGTCTTCGCCGCGCTCGAGGACTTCGGCATCGCGCCGGTCGAGGCGCAGGCCTGCGGGACGCCCGTGATCGCCTACGGCCGAGGGGGTGCCCTCGAGACCGTGCGCGAAAACGAGACTGGCACCTTCTTTGACTTTCAAACCCCCGACGCGATCGCCGCTGCCGTTTCTCGTTTTGAGAAGAGCGCCGACCGCTTCGACCCCGACGCGATCCGCGCTCACGCGGAGACGTTCGCCGCCGAACGCTTCCGCGCGCGCCTCGGGGACCTGCTCGACGCCGCCTGGGACGCCTTCCAGCGCTATGGCGACGCCGAGGAGGCCCTCCGCGCCCACGCGCCGTATGCCACCGCCGCGCGTACCCCCTCCGACGCCCTCACCCCGCTCTCTCAGGTCTCATGACCCCGGTCCTCGAACTGCTCCACCCCGACTCGCCCGCGTACGCGCAGTCGTCGGCGAAGACGCTAGCCAAGATGCGCTCGCTCCGTGGCCCCGTCCGCCCCTGGGCGCGGACGCTCGTGCTGCTGCTCTTCGATGCGGTCACGCTCGCGCTCTGTATCGGCACCGCGATGGTCTTCATGGAGGCCATCGGGGCTGCGCAGGAGAACCTTCGCGTGGCAGGCGCGCTGCTCGGCATGGCCCTGGTCATGTTCGCGGCCTTCGGCTGCTACGCCACGTTCCCGCTGCCGCCCGTCAAGGAGGTGCGCAGTCTCACGATTGCCTCGACGCTGGCCTCGCTGATCGTGGCGACGGTGCTCGTCTCGGTGCTCGGCAAGGTGTCGCCGATGGTGGTGACGCTCGCGCTGGCATGGGTGCTGGCCGTCCCCGCCGTCCCGTTTGCCCGGGCGCTGGCGCGCTACTTCTTCGGCTCGAAGCCGTGGTGGAGCTGCGCGGTCGTCGTCTTCGGGGCCGGACGCACTGGCCAAGGGATCGTGCGTATCCTGCAGGGGCGTCCCGAGCTCGGCCTGCGTCCCGTGGCCGTCTTCACCGACACCAAGCGGGCCCCGTCTGAGATCGGCGGCGTGCCCGTCGTCGGGCGTCTCTCGCGTGCCTCCACGTACGCCCGCCGCCTGCGCGTCCCCTACGCCATCGTGGCGATGCCCACGGCCGACCGCTCCAAGCTCGTCGCGCTGATGGAGGAGCACGCCCAAGGGTTCGCCCGCGTGCTCGTCGTGCCCGACCTCTTCGGGTTTGCCAGCCTCTCGGCCACCGCCCGCGACTTCAGCGGCGTGCTCGCCTTCGAGATCCGCGACCACCTCCTCAACCCGATGCACCAGCGCGTCAAGCGCACCATCGACTTCGTGCTCGCCCTCCTCGGGGTTATCGTGCTCGGGCCCGTGCTCGCGCTGATCGGCCTCCTCGTCAAGCTCGACTCCAAGGGGCCCATCTTCTACGCGCAGCAGCGCATCGGCCGCGACGGCGAGCTCTTCCGCTGCCTCAAGTTCCGCAGCATGTACGTCGGGGCGCACGAGCGGCTGCAGGAGGTGCTGGCCCGCGATCCCGAGGCCGCGGCGGAATACGCCGAGTTTAAGAAGCTCACCAACGACCCGCGCGTGACGAAGGTGGGCCACTGGCTCCGCAAGCTCAGCCTGGACGAGCTGCCGCAGCTCTTCAACGTGCTGCGCGGCGAGATGAGCCTCGTCGGCCCGCGCCCCTACATGCCCAATGAACTCTCCGACATGACCGGGAAGGAGCGCATGATCCTCCGTACTTTGCCCGGCATCACCGGCCTCTGGCAGGTCCTCGGTCGCAACGAGTTCTCGTTCGGCAGCCGGTGCGATCTCGACGTTCATTACGTGCGCAACTGGTCCATGGCACTGGATTTGTACCTGCTCGCCCGTACCGTGCCAACCGTGCTTTCCCGCAAGGGTGCCCGCTAGGCCGACGCCTAAGCCTGCCCGACTGAGAAGCCCGCGCGACCGAAGACGTCGCACGACTGAGAGCCGCCGCCGCGTTCTGCGTGAGCCCGGCTGTCCACTCGCCCTCTCGCGAACCCCCTCCCTGTATGTCTACCCCGTCCAAAAAGACCACGGCTGCCACCGCCGCGTCCACGACCGCGACGACGTTCAGCGCTGCCGCCTTTGGGCAGATGCTCAAGCGCAACTGGCTCGTGATGCTGTTTGCCGCCATCGTGACCTTTGGCGCGGTGGCGGTCTGGACGTTCCTCCAGACGCCGATCTACCAGGCCAGCGCCGTCGTCGCCATCGACACGCAGCGCACCGGCAGCACGCCGACGGCCAACATCCTCGGCCTCCGCGAGACGCGGACGCTCGCCAACGAGATCGAGACGCTACGCCAGTCGCTCGGCATCGGCGAGCGAGTCGCGGAGCGGCTGCTCGAGCGCTACGACCCCGAGGAGCTCATCAAGGACGAGGACATGATCGAGCGCCTCGAACTGATGATGCGCAACCCCGAGACGGACGTCAACCAGGCCGTCGCCATCGGGATGCAGCAGCTCGGCTTCGTGAACATCACGCCGCTCAACCCGCAGGTGGACATGATCCGGATCGTGTCCAAGAGCCACAACCGCCGCGTGGCGCGCGACCTGGCGCAGTTCTACGCCGAGGAATACCGCACCTACGCGCGTGAGAAGTCGGCAGCCGGCCGCATCGCCGCGAGCGAGTTCCTCCGCGAGCAGGTCAACCGCAAGCGCGCTGACCTCCGCGCCCTCGACGCGCGCATCCGCGACTTCAAGGAGAACAACGACATCGTCGTCCTCGACACCGAGGCAGAGACCGCCATCCAGCGCTCGACGGAGCTGAGCGTGGCTGTGAGTGACGCCGACGTGGACGCGCAGATGGCGCGCATCCAGCTCGGCGCGATCAACAGCCAACTGGCCAGCGTGGAGCCCTCGCTCGTACGCGCCACCGCCTCAGGCACCCAGCGCGAGATCGACGCCCTCAAGGACAAGATCACCGGCTACGAGACGACGCTGAGTTCGTACTACGCCAACAACCCCTCGCTGCGCGAGAGCCCCGAGAGCGTGCCGGAGGTCGTCCAGCTGCAGCGTCAGATCGACCAGGCGCGGCTTCAGATCCGGGACCTGAGTGAGCAACTCGTTGCGGAGAACCTCGCCCTCGCCGGCGTCTCCGTCGATGGGGACGCGCTGGCCGGGCTGGCCCTCAAAAAGCAGGAAGCCATCGGCCTCGAACTCGACATCGAGCGCCTCCAGCTCCAGCAGGTCGCCCTGCGTGCTCAGTTGACTCGCAACGACCGCCGCCTCGCCGAGCTGCCGGGCCAGCAGGCCACGCTGGCCAGCTACGAGCGCGACCTCAACGTGGCGACGGAGTCGTTCCTGATCCTGCAGGAGAAGTTCAACGACGCCGTCACGCAGGCGGAGTCGGAGGTCAGCTACGTCGAGATCCTGCGCCGGGCGCTCACGCCGCAGGCGCCGATGTCGCCGAACATCCCGCAGAACTTGCTCCTCGGCGCCATGCTCGGGCTCGTGCTCGCGTTCGGCCTCGCCCTGCTGCGCCACGCGACCGACCACCGCATCCGCGTGCCGGAGGACGTGAAGAACCACGGGTTCAGCCTCCTCGGCACAGTCCCTGACCTGCGCGGCCTCGTCAAGAAGCACTTCAGCGGCCAGGAGTTCGTCAGCGTCGAAGGACGCGAGGTGTCCACGCTGGTGGTCGCGGCGATGCACCCGCTCTCGTCGGTCACCGAGGCGTTTCGTCACCTGCGCACGAGCGTTCAGTACAGCCTCCCCGACTCGAAGCTCCAGGCCATCATGGTGTCGAGCGCCGGGCCGGGCGAAGGCAAGAGCACGACGGCGGTCAATCTCGCCATCGCGCTCGCGCAGGCGGGCAAGCGCACGCTCTACATCGACGCCGACCTGCGCCGCCCGACGGGCCACCGCCTCCTCGGCGTCAACCGCGACCGCGGCCTCGCCGAACTGCTCTTCCAGGATACGCCCATCGACTGGGAGAACTACCGCCGCCCGCTCCACATCGACTGGGGCCGGTTCGACAACCACCTCGACAACCTCTACGTGCTCCCTGCGGGCCAGGTCGTGCCCGACCCGGCTGAGCTGCTCGGCTCGCAGAAGATGGAGCAGCTGCTCGACGCCGCCCGCGAGGAGTTCGACGCCGTCATCCTCGACACGTCGCCGATCCTCGCCGTGACGGACGCGGTGCTGCTGGCGACCTACTGCGACGCTGCGCTCCTCGTGGCCCGCGCCGAGGAGACGAGCTGGCGCTCGCTCCAGCGTGCCCGCGAACTCCTCCAGACGACCGGCGAGGCGGGCGCTCCGGTGATCGGGGCCGTCCTCAACCGTCTCAAGGACAGCGGCGAAGCGTACGGCTACGGCTACGGCTATGGCTACAAGTACGGCGACAGCTACGGCGGACGCTCGGCGGACTTCGCCGACTTCATGAAGCTCCAAGGCGGCGTCAGCGGCGACGGCGCGAAGACCGCGCTGCCTGCTCTGGAAGAAGCCGAACGCTCCTGAGCCTCGCCCCGCTCGATTCCCCGCGGCGGGCGAGAGGCCGCTCTCGCCCGCCGTTTTTGCTCCCCTCGCATCTGACCGCACCCCTGATGCCACGTTTCCTCGCGCCTGCGCGCGTCCTGGTCCTCCTATGCGTCGCCCTTGCGACGCTGCCCGCTGCTCACGCCCAGTCCGGCACCCCCGGTATCGACGGCGGCACTGGCCTCGCGGCTGTTTTCAGCTACGTCCCGCCCGGTATCCCTGCGATGGAGATCGACCTCTGGGGTGCCATCCGACAGCCCGGACGCTACCGTGTCCCGCGCACGATGGAACTGCTCGACGTGCTCTCGCTCGCGGGTGGCCCCGTCATCGGGACCGATGAAGAGGGCCGCACGCAAGAGGCCATCGTCCGCGTCTCGCGCGATGGCGCCAGCGGCCGCGGCCTCATCTTCGAGGCCCAACTCGCCGACGTGGAGCGGGGCACGATGGTGCCGCCCGACATGCTCGAAGACGACATCGTCTCGGTGCAGGTACGTGTCCGCGCCCGGCTCTACTGGCGCGATGTGCTCTCCGTCACCACGTCCGTGGCCGCGCTGACGCTGCTGTTCCTCAACATCTTCGACCGGGGCGGCTGATCGCCCCGCCCCACGACGTCTGATCCGCCGCCGCTCGGCTTCATCCCTCCGATCCGACCCATGCCGATCCCGGATTTCCTCATCGTCGGTGCTCCGAAATGCGGCACGACCGCGCTCTTCGAGTACCTCAGCGAGCACCCTGAACTGCACGTGCCGTTCAAGGAGCCGCACTACTTCGGCAGCGACCTCCGCCCCGAGTTCTACCGCGGCGGCCGGCGCAACCTCGACTGGTACATGGGCAAGCTCAGCGGAGCGCAGCCCGGCCAACTCGTCGGCGAGGCGTCGGTGTGGTACCTCTACTCCACGAAGGCGGCCGAGGAGATCTACGCGCACAACCCGGACGCGCGCATCGTGATCATGCTGCGCGAGCCGTCGAGCATGATGTACTCGCTCTACAACATGTTCATGTGGGTGCGCGACCTCGTGCCCAACGGCGTGCTCTACGAGAACGGCGTCGGTGCGGTGAAGCCGCTCACGTTTGAGGAGGCGCTGGCCAACCAGGACGAGCGCAAGGCCGAGTTCGCCGCCATGCGCGACCTCGACGCGGAGCGTGGGGTGCGTGCCCGCCGGATCTTCCACACGGAGGTCGCGAAGTACTCAGAGCAGGTGCAGCGCTACCTGGATGTCTTCCCGCGCGAGCAGATCAAGATCGTCCTGCTCGACGACATCAAGACCGACGTCGCGAAGGTGTACCGCGAGACGCTAGAGCACATCGGCGTCCGGGACACCGACTTCAAGGCGTCGTTCGAGGTGGTCAACAGCAGCCGTGATATCAAGAGCTACACGCTCCACCGGCTGATGCTGAAGCACGACTCGCTCCCGGCGCTGCGGGCCGTCATCAAGGCTGTCACGCCGCGTTCGCTGCGCAAGAAGGTCTTCATGAAGGTGCTGCGCAAGAACGTCACGCACAAGAAGCAGCCGAAGATGAGCGCGGAGACGCGCGCCTGGCTGAAGGCCCACTTCCGCGACGACGTGGAGCGCCTGGCCGAACTCGTTGACCGCGACCTCGTGAAGCTATGGTACGACGACGAGCCCCGGCCTGCCATGCCGCCCCCTGCGAAGTTCGATCTCGTGGAGGCCTAGCATGTCTGCGGCCACCCTGTCCGGCGCAGCGACTAACCGGGAGGTGCCCGTCGCGCGTCCGTCGTTCTTCATCGTCGGCAACTCGAAGAGCGGCACCACGGCGATGAGCCGCTTCCTGGAGCAGCACCCGGACCTCTTCGTGTGCCGCCCGGAGGAGCCCAACTTCTTCGCCACCGACTTCTGCCGCGATCCCGACCCGTCGGGCCTCTTCCATCCCCGCCCCGAGGCGGACTACCTCGCGATGTTCGAGGGGGCCCAGCCAGGCCAGTTGTGCGGGGAAGCGAGCGCGTGCTACCTCTACTCCGAGGAGGCCATCGCCAACATCGCGGCGTTCGATCCGGACGCGCGGCTGATCGCCATTTTCCGCGAGCCGGTGAGCTTTCTGCGCTCCTACCACGTGCAGTTGCTCAAGAACCCCATCAAAGAGGGGGAGGCCGAGCAGGACTTCGAGCGGGCCCTCGCGCTGGAGGCGGCCCGCAAGCGCGGCGAGCAGATCCCCGAGGGTTGCCTCGTCCCCGAGTTCCTCTTCTACAGCGAGCGCGTCAAGTACGCCGCCCACCTCGCCCGGGTCTACCGGCACATCCCGCAGGAGCAGGTGCTGGTGCTGATCTACGAGGACTTCCGCCGCGACAATCCCGGCACCGTGCGCCGCGTCTTTGAGCACCTCGGCGTCGATGCCGACTTCGCGCCGGCGTTCGAGCAGCACAACACCGGCGGCCAGGTGGTCAAGTCGCGCCGAGCGCAGGGGCTCGTGCACCAGTTGGAGCACGGGCGCGGTCCGTTCGGCGCGGTGAAGCGGCTGGCGCAGGCCGTCGTGCCTGCCCCCGTGCGCAAGCGGCTGGTCAAGGCCGCCTACCAGAAGGCCGTCCTCCGCACCGCAGAGCGCCCCGACGAAGCGCTCGTCGCGCGCCTGAAGCAGCAGTTCCTACCCGAGGTGGAGGCGTTCTCCGTCCTCATCGGCCGCGACATGGTGGCGGAGTGGGGCTACGACGCGATTCCGAACAGCCGGTAGCCCCATGTCTCGTCCCGATGTCATCGTGAGTTGCGCGACCGCGCCCGTGGGCCGCGGCGGACTCAGCCAGCACTTCGCCCAGATGATCCGCGAGGGTCGGGACGCAGGCGCGTCGGTGCACTACATCGCTACCGAGACAGCCCCGCTCGACGGCGTCACCGGCGAGGCCATCGCCCTGGCGCACACGCGGACGATCAACACGTTCACGCCGGTGCGTTTCAGCCGCGCGCTCAAAGACCACGTGGCCAACGAGCGCTTCGACCGCGCCGTGGCCGCGCGCCTGAAGCAGGGCCCGACGCGTCTGGTAGGGTTCGTCGGCAAGTCGCTGCGAACGTTTGCTGCAGCGCGCGCGCAGGGAACAGCGGTGCTGGAGGTGATGGCGGCCAACTCGCATGTGGACAACGTGCGTGCGCGGCACGCGGAAGCGCTCGCCCGGTACCCGTTCGACCAGTCGTGGCTAAGCGACTTCCAGCGGCGCAAAACGCTGAAGGAGTACGACACGGCCGATGTCGTGATCGCGGCCTCGCCCTACACCCGGGACACGTTCCTCGCCCGAGGTTTCCGCGAGGACCAGATTCGCCTCGTCGCGATGACGACGCTGCCGCGCTACGTCCCCCCGGACACGCGCCCCGATGATGGCGTCTTCCGTCTCGTCTTCGTTGGGAGCGCGAGCGTCCTCAAAGGCGTGCCCGTGCTGGTCGAAGCCTTCCAGCGCCTCGGCATCGACGCGGCTGAGCTTACGATTGTGGGAGGACCGGCGACGCGCGGGATGCGGAAGTACCTCGACGAGGCGGTGGCACGCGACCCGCGCATCCAGGTCCGCCCGGGCGATCCGCTTCCCCACCTCCAGCGCGCCGACGTCTGCGTGCACCCCAGCTTCGAGGACGGCCACGCGTACGCGCCGATGGAGGCGCTCGCCTGCGGCTCGCCCGTCGTGGTAAGCGCAGACACGGGCATGAAGCAGCACGTCGTCGAGGGCGTCAA
>JBCCRG010000105.1:0-9817 GCA_039208155.1 Bacteroidota bacterium
GCCGCGCCGCGCTCCAGCTTCGAGAGCGCCCCGGCGAGCCCGCGCGGGGTCCCCGCGATCTCCGCGCCGGTGGCGTCGGCTGCGAACTCGCGGGCGCGCGAGATCGCCATCTGGATGAGCATCGCCGCGATGGGGGCGAGGATGAGCATCAGCAAGGCTTGAAGCCCGCCGCCGCCGTTGTTGTCGCGCCCCATCGGGATGAAGATGGCGAAGCGCGCCAGCAGCGTGATCGCCGAGGCGACCGTTGCCGCGATGGTGGACGTCAGGATGTCGCGGTTCTTGATGTGGGCGAGCTCGTGCGCGATCACGCCTTCGAGCTCCTCCTTCGAGAGCATCCGCACGAGTCCGTTGGTGACGGCGACGGCGGCGTTGGCTGGGTTGCGGCCGGTCGCGAAGGCGTTGGGCTGGTCGCTGGGCGTGACGTAGACCTTCGGCATGGGGAGGTCGGCGCGCTGGCGCAGCCGGTCCACCATGTCGTAGAGCTCGGGGGCCTCGTCGCGTGTGACCTCGCGGCCCTTGTACATCTTCAGGACGATCTTGTCCGAGAACCAATAGCTGAAGAAGTTCATCCCGACCGCGAAGACGAAGGCGAGGATGAGGCCCTGGCTCCCGCCGAGGGCCTGCCCGATCAGAGCGAAGAGCGTGATGAGGGCAGCCATCAAGGCCGCCGTGCGGAACGCATTGCTGGTCATGGCCGGTCTGCCGGAATGGCAGCGGTTGGTGGGGAAGAGTTGTGCGTCCGGTATACGCCAAACCCCATGCCCGGGTGCATCGGTGGAAGATCGACGCTTCCGGCTTCACGCCGCCTGCACAGAGCCGCGGTCAGATCAGCTCAATCCGGATGTGTGGCTTTACGGACAACCGGAACGTCGCCTGGTACTCGAAGCGGCCGAGTTGGTCGAGCGTGTAAGGGTCGTAGAACGAGCCGAGTGGAAGCGGCAGCACGTTTTCGAACCGGAGCTCGCTGCCCGACTTGTCCTTCACCTGTCTGACCCGGCCGCGTACGTAGAGCCAAAAGGTCACTCCTGATTCCGTGAGGCCCTCGCGCTTCACTGATATAGCCACCATGCTTTCGAGAGGCCACACGTCCATCTGGAGACGTAGCCCATCCGCCGTGCAGGTGAAGCCATACCGGATCCCGTATTCCTCCTCATCCGGCAGCACCTCCAGACACTCGATCACGTCGGTGGGGTCCCAGTTCAGCAGCGGCATAGTCAGGGGACCTGCCTGATCTCGACGCGCCCCGTCCCGTCAGGGTCGATGCCCAGCGCCTCGGCAGCCTGTCGCGAAAGTTCCATCACGAACTGTGCGCTCACCGGTCCCTGATCGACGATGCGGACGAACGTGCTCCGCTGCGTCGCCGTGTTGGTCACGAGCACGATGCTCCCGAACGGGAGATCGCGGTGGCTCGCGAGGTAAGCCGTCGGGTCGTAGGCGACGCCGCTGGCTGTGGCCTGGCCGGCGAGCCCGTCGGGGTAGACGAGCACCGCGCCCGTTTCCAGCGGCGGCGGCAGGCTGGCCTGGATCGTGCGGTGGTACTGCATCGTGCCGACACTGTCGGGGAGGTGCAGCATCTGGCCTGCGACGAGGGGGGCGGCCGTGAGGTCCGGGTTCGCGTCCACGAGCGTCTGCGTCGCGACTTGGTAGCGCGCTGCGACGGCGTAGAGTGTTTCGCCGCGCCGCACGAGGTGCACCTCGTCGGCAGGGACCGTCGTGTCGGTCATGACAAACTGCGACGGAGTCGCCGCGAGTTGCACGGCCTCAGCGGGCTGCAGGGCACGCTGGGCCGGCAGGGCGGGCGCAGGCGTGACAGGCACGGAGGCAGAGGGTGGAGCCTCCCCGTCCTCGTCCGCGAGGTCGGCGTCTGACAATCCGCCGGTGCTCAGAGGTGGCGCTGCAGGCGCGGCTGCGGCGTCTGGCGCATCGCCCGTAGGTGGGGGTGACGCGCGGGGTATGGTCCCGCCCGTGCCGTCGCCTACCTCGGGCGAGTCGGCGGCGGTCGGCGGAGGCGCTGGGAGCGATGAGGCAGGAGCCGAGGTCGGCGCTTCCGAAGCTGGGGGCGGCATAGCCACGGCCACCGGCTCCGGCGTCGCCGAGGCGAGGCGCACTACGATCTCCTGGCCGACCTGCAGCGTGTTGCTCGTCAGCCCGTTCCAGGCGCGTAGCTGGTCCAGCGTGGCGTCGTACCACACCGTGAGCCGAAACAGGGTCTCGCCGGGCTGTATCGTGTGAACCAGCGCACCTGTCTCGTCGGGGACAGCGGCCACTGGTGGAGCATCAGCGGGCGTCGGCGTCAGTGCCGGGGTCGAGAGGGCCGTGCTGGGCAGGCGCAGTGTCTGTCCGATCTGGATGCGGTCGCCGGGCAGGTCGTTGGCCGCGCGCAAGGCGGCGAGGGTGACCCCGTAGGTCTGCGCGATCCCGAAGAGCGTCTCGCCGCGCTGGACGACGTGTGTCGCGGGCCGCTCCTGCGCCCAACTCTCGGGGACCAGTCCCGACGCCGCCAGCAGCAGCGCCAGCAGGGGAAGGCGGTAGGCACGAAGAAGAGGCATGATCGTCCCAGTCATTGTCTCGTCCTAGTCATCATCGAAGCCGAGGCCTTCTGCTTCGAGGAGGGCGCTCTGAAGCTCGGCGCGGGCGTGGAGGTCGCCGAGACGCTGCGCCGTCTGGATGCCTGCTCGATAGGTGGCGATGGCGTCGGGCGTGCGGCCAAGGTCCTCGAAGAGCTTACCGAGGTGGTAGTACGTGCCGACGTAGTTCGGGTGGTCCGTGGTGAGGCCCTCGAACAGGGTGAGCGCGTCCTCATCCTGGCCGCGCTTGCGGTACTCGGTGGCGAGGGCGTAGCGCGTAAACGGGTCCTCGGGGTCGTCCTGGTAGTAGGCAAGGAGCGTCTGCAGTCGGTCCATGCGCGCGGCGGTCATAGGCGGTGGGAGAGCGAAAGATACACGCGTGTGCTCAGGCTCCCTGCGCTACGAGCGCTTGCCGCAGCGCCGATGGGTAGCTCCGCCTTGGAATATGGTTTGCAAAGGCCTTGCGGTGGGCCGTGTATGCGAAAAACCGGTTCCATCCTCCCCGTTTCCACCGCACCCCGGTCTTGTTCTACCGGGGTCCCACGCCTCCTTCACCCAGAGCGCCATGGGCCAGCAACAACTTCTCCTCCTCGTCCTCGGCATCGTGATCGTCGGGCTCGCCGTCGCCTCGGGCATCCAGGCCTTCCAGGAAAACCGGTTTCGGACCGAACAAGACATGATGTCCGAGATGGCCACGCGCGTCTTCGGCGACATCGCGGCCTGGAAGAAGAAGCCCGTCTCGATGGGCGGCGGCCAGGAGGCCAGCGGGCTCAATGGGCTCACGCTGATGCAACTCGGCTACGAGGAGACGTCGCTTCTCCAGCACGGCCAGTACGCCGTCCGCCACCCCGGCATCGACTACATGACCATCAACGATGTCAACACCGACGAGCCCTTCCTCTTCATCCGCGGCGTCTCCAACGGCAGCTTCACCCGCAACGTGATCGCGCGCTACTACTTCTTCGGTCCCAGCGCGGCGTGCATCGGCGTCCGGAAAGGCTTCGTCCGCAGCGCCGGACGCGGCCGGGCGCAGTGGTTCTGGCAGGACAACAAGCCCGAGCGACCCGACGGGTGCAATTGGTAGGGACGTATCGCCGTGCTCAGTTTTGCCGTGCAGCCGTGTATGAGCCCTCCCACGGCAACACGGCGATACAGCTAAACGGCATCACTCGCTACTCAAACGGAAACAGGTCGCCTGACTTGAGCGGCGGTTGGTAGTCGAAGTGGTCGTAGGCGCGACGGGGAGCTGGGCTACGAAGCTTCACCGGCGCGCATCAGGACGCGCCGCACCACAGCCTCCCTCAGCCGCAGACCTGCGTCCCGCCGCAGTGTCTCCAGCAAAGGACCCACTGCCGGGATCAGGCCGTCCTCCTTGGCAAGCGCAACGATGCCTGCCGTGCCTGTTACCGGGACCCCTAATGCACGAGCACGACGACGTCCCCTGCGTTCGTCGATCAGGAGCAGGCGGGCCTGGGTTTCCAGCGCCAACGCGAGCGCTTCGGCCTCGCCGGCGTCCAGGTCGAGCCGGAGCGTCTCCACCAGATGAGCCTGTCTCGGGGGTATGACGGTGATCCACGAGGCTTTGCGGATCGCGGCGGCCCCGCGCCTCTGGCCTCCGTCCGCGTCGATCTCTGCGCGCACCGCCGGGGGGATCGTGATGGCTCCCATCAGCGCTCGCAGCACGTCCAGGTGCCCGACCGCCGCGAGCGCGATCAGCGGCGAGGCGTCGCTGACGACGAGGCGTGGGGAGCCTGCCATTGTTCAGCAGAGCGCGCGGAGCGTGGCGAGGTCCTGCTCGAGGTCGTCCACGTCGTACGGGAGCGGGATGTCGCGGCTGGCGAGGAGCGCATCAAATGCCTGCTTACTTATCTGTGCGAATTCGGCGGCTTTCCCCGGCGGCAAGCCGCGTGTGTAGAGCAGCAGCGCGACCTCGCGACGGCACTCGGCCTCCGAGATGGGGGTGGCGTCAAGGAGGTGATCTGGAATAGCGAGCATCGATAGTCCGGCTGGTGTAGGAGTCGCACCCGAGGGACGAACGCGGGTTCCGGTTCGTATTCGGTACGCTGACGGCTCAGGGCTTTCGAACGAGGTCACCGAGGCTCGCCTCACTCAAACGGAAACAGGTCGCCGGACTTGAGCGGCGGTTGGTAGTCGAAGTGGTCGTAGGCGCGGCGGGCGGCGACGCGGCCGCGCGGGGTGCGCGCCATGAATCCCTCCTGGATGAGGTACGGCTCGTAGACTTCCTCGATGGTGCCGGGGTCCTCGCCTACGGCCACCGCGAGCGTCGAGACGCCGACGGGACCGCCTTCGAACTTCTCCAAGAGCGCGAGCAGGATCCGCGTGTCCATGTCGTCGAGGCCAGCCTCGTCCACGTCGAGCGCGTTAAGGGCGCGGTCGGCGAGCGCGATCGTGATGACGCCGTCGCCGTCCACCTCGGCGAAGTCGCGGGCGCGGCGCAGGAGGCGGTTGGCGATGCGCGGCGTGCCGCGGCTGCGGCGGGCGATCTCGTGCGCGCCCTGCTCCTCGATCTCCACGCCGAGCACGTCGGCGGAGCGGAGGACGATGCGGCGGAGCACGTCGGCGGTGTAGTAGTCGTAGCGGAAGTCGATGCCGAAGCGGGCGCGCAGCGGGGCGGTGAGCAGGCCCTTGCGCGTCGTCGCGCCGACAAGCGTGAAGGGCGGCAGCGCCAGCCGCACGCTCCGCGCACTCGGGCCGGAGTCGATCAGGATGTCGATGGCCCCGTCCTCCATGGCCGAGTAGAGGTATTCCTCGATGACCGGGCTGAGCCGGTGGATCTCGTCGATGAAGAGCACGTCGCCCTCTTCGAGGTTGGTCAGCAGCCCTGCAATGGAAGCAGGCTTGTCGAGCGCCGGGCCGGACGTCGTCTTGACGGCCGCGCCCATCTCCTCGGCGATGATGATGGCGAGCGTGGTTTTCCCGAGGCCGGGCGGCCCGGAGAGCAGCACGTGGTCGAGCGTCTCACCCCGTTGCAGGGCGGCGGTCATGAAGACGCGCAGGTTGGTCTTGATCTTGTCCTGCCCGATGAACTCGTCGAGCGAGCGGGGGCGAAGCTGCCGTTCGAGGTCGGCGTCGCGGGTATCGGGCTGGGCGGCGAGCGGGCCGCGGGCAGGGGTCGTCATGGCAGTGTCTCTCGGTGTCGGCGCGTGGGCGAGGGCGCGCGGGTAGAACCTGGAGAAGGCGGGCGAGAGCTACAAGCTACGCGCAGCCGGTGTCAGCCTCGTGTCACGGGTCGCGGCCAGGGATCGGACCATTTTGTCCACAAGGTTTGGCGAAAATATCTGTCGATTTTGCGCGCCATTCGCGGCTGCTGGCGAAAAATGCAACGCAAAACCAGGAGGTTATTGACACCGCTCCGTGAACCCTCTAGGTTGTGGGTACGATGTTTGCTATAGACCACGTACTCGTGTCTGACGCGGTGCTCGACGCGCCCTTCGCCTGCCACCTCGGCCGCTGTCTCGGCGGCTGCTGCGTCCACGGCGACCGGGGTGCGCCGCTCGACCCAGACGAACGCCAGGAGCTCGAACGCGCGCTCCCCATCGTCCGGGACCGCCTTCGCCCCGAGGCCCTCGCCGTCATCGACCGCGATGGTGTCTGGGAGGAGGACGAGCCGGGGCACTACGCCACTACCACCGTCAACGACCGCGAGTGTGTCTTCGTCGTCTACGACCGCGCTGTCGCCAAGTGCGCCCTGCAACAGGCGTACCACGCCGGCCGCCTCGCCTTCGAGAAGCCGATCTCCTGCCACCTCTATCCGATCCGCATCGAGACCTACCCAACTGACGACGGTCCTGGCACCGACGTGGTCAACTACGAGCAGATCGACCTTTGCCGCCCCGCGATCAAACATGGCACCCGCACCAACACCCAGCTTGCCGACTTTCTCGAAACGCCGCTGACGCGCAAGTACGGCGCGGACTGGTACCGGCGCTTCCGCACGGCCGTCCGCGACCGCGTCGCCACGCTCAACGACGCGATGCGCCGCTAGCCCTCACGGGCGCTCCCGCTTTCCCTCCCTCCATCGTCACCCCGGCGGTCCAGCCGCACCCCCGCCATGCTCAACCTCCAGCAAAAGCAGAGCCTTCAGCAGAAGCTGTCGCCGCAGCAGATCCAGTACATCAAGCTGCTGCAGCTGCCCACGCTCGCACTCGAACAGCGCATCAAGGCCGAGCTGGAGAGCAACCCCGTCCTCGAAGAGGGCATGGAGGAGGAGGACGAGATCATCCAGACCGAGCCCGACGAGTCGCCGACGGCGGACGCGGTGGATGACCGCCCCGACGCCGACCAGCGTGACACCGAGGCCAACTCGGAGGACGACTTCGACTGGGACGAGTACCTCAACAACGGCGATGACCTCTACGGCTACAAGGCGCAGGTCGACCACTCGGCGCTCGAAGAGGACCGCGAGATTCCGATGCCCGCACGCACGACGCTCGCCGAGAACCTCCTCGACCAGATTGGGCTCCTGAGCCTCGACGACCACGAGACCGTCATCGCGGAGCAGATCATCGGCTCCATCGACGAGGACGGCTACCTCCGCCGCCCCATCGCGTCGATCATCGACGACATCATGTTCAACCAGGGCCTGATGCTCACCGAGGACGACGTGGAGCGGGTCCTGACCCGCATCCAGCGTCTCGAACCGGCGGGCATCGCCGCGCGCGACCTCAAGGAGTGCCTGCTCGTCCAGCTTGACGTGATGCCGTCCGACGTGCCCGGCCGCACCCACGCCCGCCAGATGCTCACGACCGCCTACAAGGCGTTCACGATGAAGCACTTCGGCACGATCATGCGCAAGCTCTCCATCGACGAGGAGGAGTTGAAGGAGGCCTACGACCTGATCCGCTCGCTCAACCCCAAGCCCGGCGAGGGCGAGTTCTCGGCGCAGATCAACTACATCACGCCCGACTTCACCGTCAAGGAGGTCGACGGCGAGTTCATCATCACGCTCAACGGCCGCAACGCGCCCGAACTCCGCGTCAACCGCCACTACCGGCAGATGTGGAATCAGATGTCGGTCGATAAGAAGAAAGGCCGCCTCGCTGAGGCGAAGAACGGCCGCAACGGACGCCGCCGCAACGGGCGCTCCAACGAGACGCGCACGTTCCTCAAGAGCCGTCTCGAGTCAGCGCGCTGGTTCATCAACTCGATCAACCAGCGGCGGCAGACCATGCTCAAGGTGATGCACGCCATCGTGGAGATCCAGGAGGACTTCTTCCGCATGGGCGAAGGGCATCTCAAGCCAATGATCCTCAAAGACGTCGCCGAAATCATCGAGATGGACATCTCGACGGTGAGCCGCGTCGTCAACGGGAAGTACGTCCAGACCGAGTGGGGTGTCTACGAGCTGAAGCACTTCTTCTCGGAAGGCCTCACGACCGACAGCGGCGAGGAGGTCTCGAACAAAGAGGTGAAGGCGATCATCGAGCAGATCATCGCCGAGGAGGACAAGCGCAAGCCGCTCTCGGACCAGAAGATCGCCGATGCGCTCTCGGAGAAGGGCTTCAACATCGCGCGGCGCACGGTGACGAAGTACCGCGAGCAGCTCAACATCCCGGTCGCGCGCCTCCGCAAGCAGATCGTGCTGGCCTAGCGACCTCGTTACGCCGATAGGGGCTTCGTAGCTTGGCGCATTTCCCTCGCGCACGAACTGCCACGAAGCCATGACTATCGCGATTCTCGGGACCGGCAGCGTTGGATCCGCCCTCGGCATAGCCTTTGCCAACGTTGGCCACGCCGTTGTCTACGGCTCCCGCACGCCCGACGCCGACGAGGTGCAGCGGCTCGTTGCACGCACGGCGAACGGGGCTGCCACCACGCATGCTGCGGCCGTCACGGACGTCGAAGTCGTCGTGCTCGCGACGCCGTGGGAGGCGACCGAAGCGCTCGTGCGCCGCCTCGATCTCGCGGGCAAGGTGGTGCTCGACGCGACCAACCCGCTCTCGTGGCCCGACCTGGGGCTCGTCGTGGATACGTCGGCGGGCGAGGTCGTCCAGGACGCTGCGCCAGAGGCCCGCGTGGTGAAAGCGTTCAGTACGGTCGGGGCCAACATCATGGCGGATGCTACCTTCGCGGGCGACGTGCGCCCCGCGATGTTTGTCGCAGGCGACGATGCGGATGCCAAGGCCGTGGCCATCGAATTGAGCGAGTCGCTCGGGTTCGAGGGCATAGACGCGGGCCCGATCAGCCGGTCCCGGGCGCTGGAGCAGATGGCGGTGCTATGGATTCACACCGCCATGCACGGGGGCCGCGAGATGGCCCTGGGCCTCCTCCGCCGCTGATGGTTTTCTCCGGCGCTGAACGGATCCTACTTGGTGGGTTCAGGATCCTTGCCTCTGTTCGTTTGGAGGGCCTCCGTTCGTTTGGAGGTGAGTGCGCGGCTACCCGGTGGCTCGTCGCGCCGCAGCGCTCTCGTGTCTGTGTCGGAGCATGTCCTCCGTGGCGGTTGCAACAGGCATGATCCAACCCCAATATGGTCAGAGATCTCGAGTGCGGGGTAGAAGGAATGGCCCATCTCCTGACACCCCTCTCTGCTCATGCTCCGCGTCGGTGTACTCCTTTCCCTGCTTGTTGCCATTCCCGCCTCTGCCCAGTCCCCGTTTTGGGCGGAGGCCTCGCGTTCCGAAGCCCCCTTCCGCGCTGATGTCACCGAGTACCGGGTAGTCCAGTTCGACCTCAACGACATGCGAGAGGCGCTGACGGCGCAGGTGACCGAGCAGAGAGGCATGACGCTACGCGTGCCGTTGCCGGAGGGCGGCGCGCTGAGCGTCGCGGTGGTGGAGGCCCCGGTGTTCGCCCCTGGGCTGCAGGCGCGCTACCCGCGCATCCGTACCTACATCGCCCAGGGTGCCGCCAGCGGTCGGCTGACGATGACCCCGCGGGGCCTGTCCGGTCTGCTCTACGACGCGGCGGGAGCCCTCGTCATCGACCCGCTCGGACCGCCCGACGCCGTGGATGCCGCGTATCACGCCGTCTACCGCGCGTCGGCGCTCGATATCTCCGACGCCGTCCGCGCGTCGCTCAAGCACGACATGGTTGTGCTCGACACCGACCGGCCCGCCATGGCGGAGCGGCGCACGGCCCCGATTGGCGAGAGCCTCCGCACGTATCGGCTCGCCGTCACCACCTCGGGCGAATACACGCAGAGCCGCGGCGGAACCGTTGAGGGAGCCCTCGCAGCGCTCGCGGTGAGCGTCAGCCGCGTCAACGTCTTCTTCGAGCGCGACCTGGCC
>JBCCRG010000106.1:0-9797 GCA_039208155.1 Bacteroidota bacterium
ACGCCGGGACGGTGTTCTCGGACCGCGGCCTCTACCGCGCGGGCGAGACGGCGCACCTCAAGGGCATCCTGCGCGGCCGCACCGACGGCGACTGGGCGACGTTCACCGACAGCATCCGCGTGCTCGTGACCGATTCGCGCGACGAGATCGTGGTGGACCACCGCCTGCAGCCGAGCACCTACGGCAGCTTCGACCTCACCTACCGCGCGCCGACCGACGCCAGCCTCGGCGTCTACCAGGTGCGCGTCGTCCGCGCCGACGACGAGGAGGCCGAGGAGCGCGAGTCGTGGCAGGCCGGCGACCTCGCCCAAGGCACCTTCCGCGTCGATGCCTTCCGGACGGCCACCTTCGCTGTGGACGCCGTCCCGGCCGCACGCGCCTTCGTAGCGGGCGACTTCTTCGAGGGCACCGTCACAGGGCGCTACCTCTTCGGCGCGGCGATGGGCGGGCAGCCGCTCCGCTACCGCCTCATCCAGCAGAACGGCCGCTACACACCGCCCGGCTACGACGCCTACCGCTTCGGCATCGCGCGGGGCTACTACAGCCTCTATGAGACGCTCGCCCAGGGCGACACCGTCCTCACCGCCGACGGCACCAAACAGCTGCGCGTCCCGCTCCCCGGCAACGAGCGCGGCGCGCCCGCTTCGCTCCAGTTCTCGGCGACCGTCACCGATCCGAGCCGCCAGGAGCAGTCCGACCAGGCGACCGTCACGCTGCACCCCGGCCTGTTCTACATCGGCCTCAAGCCCGAGACCACGTTCCTCGACCTGAGCCGCGATCAAGTCATGGCGCTCGACGTGGCGACCGTCGATCCCAACGGCGCACCCGTCGGCGCGGAGAACCTGAAGGTCGAGCTCATCCGGCAACAGTGGAACTCCGTCCGCGAGGTCGGCGGCGACGGGCGACTACGCTGGCGCTCCGAGCGCACCGAGGAAGTCGTCGGCAGCCGGACCGTCGAGACCGAAGCCGGGCGTGCCGTGCGCCTGCGGATGCCGGTGCGCCTCGGTGGTAGCTACATCGTCCGGGCGACGGGCTACGACGTGCGCGGCAACGTCATCAAGACGGAGGCCTACTTCTACGCTACCGGCGCGGGCTACGTCGCCTGGGAGCGCTCCGACGACGACCACCTCGACCTCGTCGCCGACAAGAAGAGCTACGCCCCCGGCGAGACGGCGCGCATCCTCGTGCCGTCGCCCTACGAGCAGGCGACCGCCCTCGTGACCGTCGAGCGCGAAGGCATCATTTCGAGCCGCGTCGTGGAGGTCGAGGGCAGCGCGCCGCAGATCGAGGTGCCGCTCGGCGAGCAGCACCTCCCGAACGCCTTCGTGAGCGTGATCCTGCTCTCGGGCCGCACCGCGCAGCCGTCGGCGGGTGAGGACCTCGGCGCGCCGAGCTTCAAGATTGGCTACGTCAACCTCCCCGTCAGCGCACAAGGCCGCCATCTGACGGTTGAAGTGGAGCCGGGCAGCGAGACGTACGAGCCGGGCGGATCGGTCACCGTCGACCTCCGGCTCACGGACGACGGGGGGCGCGGCGTCGAGGGCGAGATCGCGTTCGCCGCCGCCGACGCGGGCGTGCTCAACCTCATCGGCTACGCGATGCCGGATCCGTTCCAGACGTTCTACGGCCCGCGTGCCCTCGGCGTGACGACGAGCGAGACGCTCGCCAACCTCGTCGAGCAGCGCGACTTCGGGGAAAAAGAGGAGGACGAGGGCGGCGGCGGCGGCGAGGACGCCGACCGGCTGCTGCGCTCCGACTTCCGCCCGCTCGCGCATTGGGCCCCGGCGATTCGTACTGACGGAAGCGGCCGCGCGACGGTGACGTTCGACCTGCCCGAGAACCTGACCACGTTTCGGCTGATGGCCGTCGGGCTGACACGCGACCACCGCTTCGGGCAGGGCCAGACCGACATCGTGGTGACGAAGCCGCTCGTGCTGCAACCGGCGCTACCACGCTTCGCACGCTTGGGCGACACGTTCGAGGCGGGCGTCCTCGTCACGAACCGCACCGGGCAGGCCGGTCCGGCCGTCGTGACCGCCCGCGCTGACGGCATCGCGCTCGACGGCGAGGCCCGGCGCACGGTGACGCTCGCGAAGGGCGAGACGCGCGAGGTGCGCTTCGCCTGGGACATCGAACAACTCGGGACGGCCAACCTCCGCTTCACCGCCGAACTCGGCAGCGAGCGCGACGGCCTCGAAGTCCCGCTCGATATCGCGCTGCCGGTGACGAAGGAGGCGTCGGCGACGTTCGCGTCGACGAGTGACACGGCGCGGGAAGCGCTCGTGCTGCCGTCGGACCGCGTGCCGGGTGTCGGGCAGGTCGAGGTCCGCATAGCCTCCACGGCAATGGTCGGCCTGGACGGCGCGACGCGCTACCTCTTCCAGTACCCCTATGGCTGCCTCGAACAGCGCACGAGCCGCATCCGCCCGCTCCTCGTCGCCGACGACCTGCTCGACCTGTTCGACCTCGACGCGCTGGATGGCGACCGGGCGACCGTCGTGAACGAGTGGCTCGGTAGCCTTGATGCCTACTGGATGGGGCGCGGCTTCGCGCTCTGGAAGGGCGGGCGCTTCGTGAGCCCGTACGCCACCGCCTACGCCGTGCTCGCGCTCGCCGAGGCCGACGCGGCGGGCTTCGACGTGCCGCAGCCGCTCACCCGCGAGGCTGTCGACGCGCTCGCCACACTGGTCAAGGACAGCAGCCTGCAGCCGGACTACTACACCCGCGATGTTTGGGACACGTCGCGCGCGCTGATGCTCTACGCGCTCGCTCGCCACGACCGCGTCCTCGAAGCGGAGGTGCAGGCGCTCGCCGAGCGCACCACGCAGCCGACGGCCACGCCGAGTGCGGAGTTGCAGAGCCACCTCCTCCGCACGATTGCGCTCGCCGACCGCGCCTCGCTCAACGGCTACGCGCAGCCGCTCGCCGACGGCTTGCGGGGCCGCACGACGACCGAGGGCACGACGGCCTACCTCGCCGCGCAGACCGGCGACGCCTGGGGCTGGATCTTCTCCTCGGATGTCCGCTCGACCGCCTTTGGCATGACCGCGCTCATCGAATCGACACCATCGAGTGATGTGCGGCAGTTGACGGAGCGGATGGTGCAGTACCTCATCCGCTCGCGCACGACAGGCCACTGGGCGAGCACGCAGGAGAACGCCGCCGTCCTCGACGCGCTGCGCGCCTACCAGGTGGCGTTTGAGACGACCGACCCGAACTTCACCGCGACCGTCCAGCTTGCCGGACGCGAGGTGCTCAGCGCCTCGTTCCGGGGCCGTTCGCTCACAGCCGAAGAAGCGACGGTCGATCCGACCGCGATGCCGTCGGGCGAAGAGCTGCCCATCGAGGTGAACGTAGACGGGACCGGGCGGGCGTACTACTCGCTCCTCGCCGAGACCTACACCAGCGCGCCCGTCCAGGCCGCCAACCGGGGCCTCGCCGTGCAGCGGACCATCCAGCGCCTCGACGGCTCGGGCAACCCCGTCGGCAACCCGGTCACGACGGACAGCCGCACGCTCACGCTCGACGCGGGGCAGCTCGTCCGTGTGACGCTGCGCCTCACGAGTCCCGCGACGCGCAACTACGTCGTCGTGGACGACGCGCTCCCGGCGGGCCTCGAAGCGCTCAACCCGGCGTTCCAGACGTCGGGCGTGCTCGCGCAGCAGGAGACGGGGTCCGGCCAGTGGTGGGGCTCGTTCAACCACACCGAGCTCCGCGACGACCGCGTGCTGCTCTTCGCCGACTACCTCCGGCGCGGCGAGCACACCTACACCTACCTCGCCCGCGCGACCACGCCCGGCACGTTCGTTCACCCGCCCGCGCAGGCGGAGCTGATGTACGAGCCCGCCGTCAACGGCCGCACCGCGACCGGCACGGTGGTGGTTCGTGCGTCGGAGGGTGTGGGAGTGTGAGTGCGTAGGGGCGTGTGTGCAGGTCTAGCTGGTGGAATCGAAGAGGAAAAAAGCTCTCTCCCTGGACAGAGCCTGTCCCCGCGCAGGCGGGGAGGGAGGTAGAGGGGGTAGACCTACCGACCGCGAAGTACCACTTTGCTTGGGCGTTCAACCACCCCCAACCCCTCCTGTCTAGGAGAGGGGCTTTCGCGAGTCTACCGCTGCGCTCTGCATCTCCCAACCGCTTGCGAAGCGCTTCCGGGATCGCTACTCTGTAGCCGTTCCCGCCTCCAACCTCCGGTGTCATGAAGGGCTATGTGCAAGCCACCGTCGCCACGCGGCACGATGTCACGGATGACCTTGCCGTGTTCACGCTCGACTGGGGCGCGGAGGGCGTCGCGCCATACGCGCCGGGGCAGTACGTCACGCTCGCGCTCGAGCGCGACGGGCGCACGGTGAAGCGGGCCTACTCCATCGTAAGCGCCCCGCACGAGCCGCTGATGGAGCTCCACATCGAGCACGTGGAGGACGGGCGGATGACGCCGGGGCTGTTCGACCTCCAGCCTGGCGATGCCGTCTGGGCGCGGCGCAAAATCGTGGGGCACTTCATGCAGGAGGCAACGAAGCGAGCCCACGTGATGATGGCGACGGTGACGGGCGCGGCCCCGTTCATCAGCATGATCCGCGCGCAGCAGCACGCCCTTATGACAGGCGCACTTGATGAGCCCGCCACGAGCCGATTCCTCCTGCTCCATGGCGCGAGCGACCCGGCGGAGTTGGAGCCGTATACCACCGAACTCGCCGACCTGGCAAACGCAGCACCGTGGCTGACCTACGTGCCTTGTATCAGCCGTCCGTGGAACCACCCGGCGTGGAGCGGCGAGCGCGGACGCGTCGGCGATGTGCTCCGCAAACACCTCGACGCGTGGACAAGCACCCACGGACTCGACGTGGCGGACGTGGTCGGCTACGCGTGTGGCAACCCGCAGATGATCGAGCACGCGAAGGGCGTGCTGAAGCGCACGGGGCTGAGTCCAGACGCGATCCGCGAGGAGAAGTACTACACTGAAGCGGCACCGACGCAGCCCACAGCCCTCGCACCCGGACCGGTGTTCGAGGCAGCGCAGGCGGCACGGCGGGCGAAGCCGGTGCCTACCGCCCCGCCTGGCAAGCGCCCGCCCGGCGTGGGGGCGCTGCGGTCGGTCAAGCCGGGCTCTGTGGGTGGTCCCCCGCCTCGCAAACCGGGAGCCCGTTGAGCGACACAGAGGCAAACTTGACGTCGCATTTCCGAACACCGGCACTAACTGGCCCGCACGAAGCGCTTCCGCTGGTCAAACCTTGGCGAAAACTCCAATTTGTTACCGCATCTTAATGATAGGGGTAGGAGAGAATGGGTTATGTGCCCTACTATGTTAGTTCTGCCACGCTCGTTTGACCTCTATGTCCGCCATGCACATACTTCGTTTTGCCGTACTCGGCACGGCGCTCCTCTTCGCCCTACCGGTCACAGCACAGAGCCTCCCGGACTGGGCCGCCCCTTCCGCTGCTCCAACTCCTGCCGAATCGTTCCAGACGCCGATGGAGCCGCTGGACGCAACACCCAGTCCCCCAGGCGTGCCCATTGACGGTGGCCTCGGCCTTCTCGCGCTCGCCGGAGCGGGGTATGCCGCTCGCAAGCTCCGCAAGCCGAGCGCCGAGTAGCGCTCCTCTCCGCCACCGCCTCTCCGACCGACGACCTCGATCTACATGAAACGCACGCTACTTCTTCTCGCAGCCGCACTGCTGCTCGCGCCTCTAAGCCGAGCACAAGACATTCTTATCAGCGGAGTCCTTGACGGTACGCTCTCAGGAGGCGTACCCAAACTGGTCGAGCTCTATGTGATAAACGACATCCCGGACCTCTCCATCTACGAGGTCGCCAACTTTAACAACGGGGGCACGACTGTAACTGGGACTGTCTCTCTGCCCGCCACAGGTGCAACCGCCGGAGACTTCGTGTACGCGGTGTCCACTACGACGGACGACGCAGAACTCACCACCTGGTTCGGGTCCCTTCCTTCTCCGGTCGTTCGAGGTGGACCACAAGCGATCAACATCAACGGCAACGACGCCGTTCGCCTCATTGTCACTTCGACTTCTACCGTCGTGGATGAGTTCGGTGTTGTCGGAACTGACGGTACGACCGAGGCTTGGGAATATACGAACGGCTGGGCCTATCGCAGTGACGGCACCGGCCCCAATGGTGGGACTTTCAGCACCGGTAACTGGACGTTCAGTGGCGTGAATGCTCTCAACGGAGCCGGGAGCAACGGAGGCAACAGCACACCAGCTTTCCCCATTGGAACCTACTCGCTCGCGTCAAACGTCACGGTGACTGAAACCTCTTCCTCAACGGAAGGCTGGCGCATGTTCTCGGCGCCCGGCACCGGCCTCACCCCCACCTCGCTCTCGGCCATCAACCTCGTTCGCGGCATCGCCCCTACCGACACCGACCCCCCCAACCTCTTCACCTCCTACGGAGGTAACCAGACCCCCGGTGGCAACGACGGCTACGGCGTACCCGGAGCGACCGATGCCCTCGTCCCCGGCGAAGGCTTCTTCTGGTACTTCTTCGACAGCGCCAGCCCACCCACCCTCAGCGGCAACGGCCTCGGGACCATCCAGGCCTTTCCGGTCGCCGTCTCCGCCACCGTGACTCCCCTCGCTGCCGACCAGGACGTCACCTTCGGTGCCCGCACCGGCTCCGACGACGCCTTCTACCTCGGTGGCAACCCCTTCGACACCGACTTCTCCCTCGCAGGTGTCTCCGTCACCACGGGGCAGACCGTCCAGGACATCGTTCAGATCTGGGACCCCGCTGGAGCCGACACCGGTGAGCCCGGCGACATCGGACCCGGAGGCTATGTCTCCTACTCGCTTTCCGCCACCGGTGCCCCCGGAGTCGTGACCCCCTGGCAGGGCTTCTGGCTCGAGGTAACAAACGGTGGAGGCACGCCAACCAGCGACGTGACGGTGCGCTACGCCATCGCGAGCGAGGGACAGACTGGCGGCACCTTCGTCGGGCGCCAGGCGGCCTTCGCCGACCTCAAGCTCGACCTCTTCGGCACCACCACCGAGGGCGACCGTATCCGCAACACAGTGTCGCTGCTCTTCCACGAGGGCGCCGCCGAGGCCTGGGACCGCTTCGACGCATCGTCCCCAGGCTCCTTCGGTACGCCGTTCGTCCTCGCGGGTCTCCTCGGCCAGCGCGGCGACGAGCCCGACACCTGGAAGTACCAGGACTCGCGCCCCCTGCTCGACGAGGGCAACCAGACATTCCGCCTCTCCTACACCGGCTTCGGCGTCGAGCCTGCCTACGAGTTCGCCTGGCCCTCGCTGGAGAACGTGCCTGCTGAGTGGACGCTCACGCTTCGTGACACGATGACGGGCAGCGAGGTGGACATGCGCACCCAGCCGAGCTACGCCTTCGAGGCGATGGAGGGCGAGCCTGAGACGCGCTTCGAGGTCGTCGTGACGGCCAACCCAGTCGCGAACACCGACGAGACGCTGCCGAGCGGCTTCGCGGTGGGCGAGGCATACCCGAACCCGACGGCCACAGCGGCAACGCTGGGCGTGACGGTAGCTGAGGCGCAGGAAGTCGAAGTGACGGTGTACGATGTGCTGGGCCGGGTCGTGCTAGCAGACGCAGTGGCGCTGCGTGCCGGTGCGGAGGAGCAGATCGAGGTCGGCGTAGCTGGGTTGCCTGCAGGCACGTACGTGGTGCGGCTGGCGGGTGAGGCGTTCGCAGCGACGCGGCGGCTCACGGTCGTGCGCTAGCCACGCACAGGCAGAACACACAGCGGGGGCGCGTCCAACCAGGGTGCGCCCTCGCTTGCGTCCGGGGTCCTGGGCCGTCGCATGCGGAACCGCGTTCAGCATCGCTGGGTCGGGGATCGGTCCCGGCTTACCTCTCGTGTCATGTCTGCCTTCCGTGCCGCTGCTGCCAACCTGCTCCCGCTCGACTCGTCGTCGCCCGAGGCCACGATGGCGCTCGGCGGGCGCCTGGGCGCATACCTCCAGCCGGGCGACCTCGTGGCGCTCTACGGCGACCTCGGCGCAGGCAAGACGCACCTCGTCAAGGGCCTCTGCGCCGCGCAGGGCGTGGATCCCGCTGCCGTCAACTCACCCACGTTCACGCTCGTCAACGAGTACGACGGCACCGCAGGCCCGCTCTACCACTTCGACGCCTACCGCATCGACCGGGTCGAGCAGCTCTACGACCTCGGCTACGAGGACTACTTCTTCGGCGGGGGCGTCTGCCTGATCGAGTGGCCCGCCCGCATCGAGGCCGTGCTACCGCCGGAGACGGTGCGGCTGCGACTCACACACGTGCAGGGCGAGGACATCGGCGAGACGCGCCGCCGCATCACGCTGGAGGAGGCATGAGAAGTTGCCGGGCGCTCACTAGACAAGCTCTCCCTATGGACAGGGGGAGGTGGTGGATCTGCGGAGCGCGGACATCGTGTTGAGGCGTTCGACCACCCCCAGCCCCTCCCCCGCCTGCGCGGGGGCAAGGCTCTGTCCAGGAGGGGTGTTGCGTTCCGCGAAGCTACCGCTCTAGCCGACACCATGACCTACGCCGAGGCCTGCACCTACCTCTTCACCCTCCCACGCTGGGCGGACCAGGGCACGGCGGCCTATCGTCCCGGCCTGGAGAAGATGGAGACGCTGATGGACGCGCTCGGACGCCCGCACGAGGCCGTACCGAGCCTGCATGTCGGCGGGACGAACGGCAAGGGCTCGACGGCCTCGTTCGCCGCGGCCATCGCCACGGCGAGCGGGCGACGCGTGGGGCTCCACACCTCGCCGCACCTGGTCGATTTCGGCGAGCGGATGCGGATCGACGGACAGCCCGCACCGCGAGCATGGATCGCGGACGCCGTCGCGGGGCACCGGGGGCTCTTCGACGCCCTGCAGCCGAGCTTCTTCGAGGCGTCGGTGGCGCTGAGCTTCCTCTACTTTGCCGAGCAGGCCGTCGCCCTCGCCGTGGTGGAGGTCGGCCTCGGTGGGCGGCTCGATGCCACGAACGTGCTCCTGCCGGAGGCGGCCCTCGTGACCTACATCGGCCTCGACCATACGGCGGTTCTCGGGGACACGAAGGCGGCCATCGCGCGTGAGAAGGCGGGCATCGCCAAGCCCGGCGTGCCGTTCCTCACGGCCGAGCCGGATCCTGACGTGCGCGCGGTGCTGCGCGACGAGGCCGAGGCCCGGGGCGCTTCGTTTGAAGCGATCCGCGAGACGGTCACGCTAAACACGGCACCTGGCGAACTCACATCCGGCAACGACGGCCTGCTCCACCTCGACGTGACGACGCCTGTGCGGCGCTACCCGAGCCTACCGATCGGGCTGCCTGGCACGCACCAGGCGTGGAACGCCGCCCTCGCGGTTCGTGCGGCTGAGGTGGTCGCCGCGCGACAGTCCACCCTGCTCCCGCCAGCTCCCATCCGGGGGCTCACCGATGCCGTGACTCAGGGAATTGCTGAGGTGCGGAAACTCTCCGGAATCCGGGGCCGTTGTGAAGTTTTGTCTACCTCGCCTCTGACCGTTCTGGACGTTGCTCACAACGCCGACGGGCTCGCGGCGGCGCTGGCCTTCGCTCGCGCACGTCGTCCCGCTGGCACGCTACACGTTCTCCTCGGTCTGATGCGCGACAAAGACCTTGCAGCGGTGGCGGCGGTGTTGCGGCGCTTCCAGGCTATCGTTGCCCCCGTCACCCTGGGGAGCCCCCGCGCTCGCACGGCAGACGACCTGCGCGCTGGGCTCACGGGCCTCGCTCTTTCACCTTCTGATGCCCCTGCGGCGGCCCCCGATACGCTCCGGTGGCTCCAGCAGCGCTGCGCGCCCGACGACGCGGTGCTCGCGACCGGC
>JBCCRG010000107.1:0-9728 GCA_039208155.1 Bacteroidota bacterium
CTATCCCCTATCCCCTACGTCCTGTTCCCTCACGTGCCCCCAGGCGAGCGCTTCGCCCAGGACTAGCCCGGCAATGCAGCCAAATATGACACCTGAGGCGACCCGGGTGGCGACGAGGTCGTAGATGCCCACCGCACCCAGTGCCCAGTCGAGCGACACGAGGGCGATGGCACCGATCAGCAGTGGCTTGCGCGGTGCGCGGAAGCGGAGCGCCTGCTCAGGCGCACGGAGCGCGAGCGCGGCGAGCAGGCCGAGCACCAGACCGCCGAGGATGCCCGTGCAGCGGTGACAGAGCGCCCAGGGCACGCCGTGCGTCGCGAACGAACGGTCCGGCTGCTGGTGGCACGCGAGGTGGAACCCGTGCATGATCGCCGCGCGGAAGCCCTCCGACACGTGAGGCGTCGCGGCCGTCAGGACGGCGAGCAGCAGCGCGGCGGCCAGCGCGAGCATCCAGGCCATCCGGCGAGGACGCGAGGCAGCGGAGGTTAACGGGAGGTTCATGACTGCCCCTGAATCACTGCACAGGGGCTCCCGTTCCACATTTGCACCATCGAAAAAAGAGTGCTAGCACTCGGAACCCCTGAGTGCCAGCGTCATTTCCCGACGCCCCAGCTTATCTCTCCAACCCAATCCCCCAACGCAACCATGGCACAGCTCAAGCCGCTGGCCGACCGCGTGGTCGTCAAGCCCCAAGAGGCCGAGACGCAGACCGCCGGTGGCCTCTATATCCCCGATACCGCCAAAGAGAAGCCGCAGCGCGGCACCGTCGTCGCCGTCGGCCCGGGCCGCGTCGAGAACGGCACCAAGATCGACATGACCGTCCAGGAGGGCGACACGGTCCTCTACGGCAAGTACGCTGGCACCGAGATCGCCCTTGACGGCGACGACGTGCTCATCATGCGCGAGAGCGACATCCTTGGCGTCGTCAGCTAAGACGCCCCCTCGCGCAGGCGCGGCTCCCGCGCCCTCCCCTTTCTGAATCCAGAACCACTCTATCACTATGCCTAAGCAGATCATTTTTGACGTCGAGGCGCGCGACTCCCTGAAGAAGGGTGTCGATACGCTCGCCAACGCCGTCAAGGTGACGCTCGGCCCCAAGGGTCGCAACGTCATCATCGAGAAGAAATTCGGTGCCCCGACCGTCACCAAGGACGGCGTCACTGTCGCCAAGGAGATCGAACTCGAGGACAAGCTCGCCAACGTCGGCGCGCAGATGGTCAAGGAGGTCGCCTCCAAGACCTCGGATGTCGCCGGTGACGGCACGACGACCGCCACGGTCCTCGCCCAAGCGATCATGAACCAAGGCCTCCGCTCGGTCACTTCGGGCGCCAACCCGATGGACATCAAGCGCGGCATCGACAAGGCCGTCGACGCCATCGTGGCCAGCCTGCGCACGCAGAGCCGCGAGATCGAAGGCCAGAACGAGATCGCCCAGGTCGGTGCCATCTCCGCCAACAACGACGACGAGATCGGCAACCTCATCGCAGAAGCGATGAACAAGGTCGGCAAGGACGGTGTCATCACAGTCGAGGAGGCCAAGGGCACCGAGACCGAGCTCGACACCGTCGAGGGTATGCAGTTTGACCGCGGCTACCTCTCCCCTTACTTCGTGACCGACCCCGACAATATGGAGGTCGTCCTGGAGGACCCCTACATCCTGATCCACGACAAGAAGATCAGCACGATGAAGGACATCCTCCCCGTACTGGAGAAGGTCGCCCAGATGGGTGCGCCGCTGCTCCTCGTCGCGGAGGACACCGAGGGCGAAGCGCTCGCCACGCTCGTGGTGAACAAGCTGCGCGGCACGCTCAAGGTGGCGGCCGTGAAGGCTCCGGGCTTCGGCGACCGCCGCAAGGCCATGCTCGAGGACATCGCGGTCCTCACGGGCGGCACGGTCATCTCCGAGGAGAAGGGCTACCGTCTTGAGAACGCCACCCTCGACTACCTCGGCCGCGCCAAGCGCGTCGTGATCTCGAAGGACAACACGACCGTCGTGGACGGTGCCGGCACCGAGGACGCGATCAAGGCCCGCATCGGCCAGATCCGCGGCCAGATCGAGACGACGACCAGCGACTACGACCGCGAGAAGCTCCAGGAGCGCCTCGCCAAGCTCGCAGGCGGCGTCGCCGTGCTGAAGATCGGCGCGGCCACCGAGGTCGAGATGAAGGAGAAGAAGGCCCGCGTCGAGGACGCACTTCACGCCACGCGTGCCGCCGTTGAGGAGGGCATCGTGCCGGGTGGTGGCGTCGCGCTCGTCCGCGCCATCGCGTCGCTCGACGGCGTCGAGGCGGTCAACGAGGACCAGCGCATCGGCGTCAACATCATCCGCCGCGCGCTCGAAGAGCCGCTCCGCCAGATCGCGGGCAACGCCGGGCTGGAAGGCTCGATCGTCGTCCAGAAGGTCAAGGAAGGCGAGGGCAGCTTCGGCTTCAACGCCCGCACGGAAGAGTACGGCGACCTCATCGAGCAGGGCGTCATCGACCCGACCAAGGTGACGCGCACCGCGCTCCAGAACGCGGCCAGCGTCTCGGCGCTGCTGCTGACGACAGAGTCGGTGATCGCTGACAAGCCGGAGCCGGAGCCCGCCATGCCGGCTGGCGCGCCGGGCATGGGCGGCATGGGTGGCATGGACTTCTAAGCGAAGACCTCCGTCTAAGCGCCTAGCGTTTGCGAGGCGGCTTCCCAGCGCGGGAGGCCGCCTCGTTTTGTTTGTGAAGCCGCCCAGCTCCCCCCGTTCGACACGCCTGAACGGCGGTCGAACTGTCCCCCTCATGCATGAGGGGGACAGCCTCGCGACTCCTCGCTAGAGGAGCGAGGCGGGGGGAGACGCGCTGCCGCAACGCTGCACTACGCCGCCGTCACGTGTGGCTCGGCGCGGTGATAGGTGCCATCGGTTGCCTCGGCGAGCATAAACGTGGCCACATCGGCGCGAGCGATCTGATCGCCGAAGCCGAGTTGCAGCATGCCATGGCGGTAGCGGCCCGTATGAGGGCCATCGGTGAGGCGCGGGGCGCGGACGACCACGTAGTCGAGGTCGCTCTGACGCAGCACATCAGCGTGCCCCTCGGCATCCGCAAGGATCTTCGCCGCGACGACCTGCATGATGCCACGGATGACCTTGCCCGCAAACGCGCGCGGCGGATCGCCGGGGGCGTTGACGCCCGCCCCCGTCATGCTGACGATGCGCTGGACGCCGTGCTCGGCCATCGCGCGGGCGATGTAGCGGGTCCCCTCGGTCTGCACCATGGCCTCCTTGGGCACGGGCGCGAGGCAGGAGACGACGGCGTCGGCACCCTGGACGGCCTGGGCGACGGCGGTGTAGTCGCGGACATCGCCCACGACGGCGCGGAGGTGGTCGTTCGAGAGGTCCTGCTGTTGGGCGAGCTTGTCGCGGCTACGCACGAAGGCGACGACCTCGTGGCCATCAGCGAGGGCTTGGGTGACAACGTGGCGGCCAGTGCGGCCGGTGGCTCCGAAAACGGCGAGGCGCATGGGGTGAGGGGCTGTGGGGATGGGAACGGTCGGGAAGGCTCACGCGTGGCCCTGTCCTCTCCGTTCCCTCAGCTACGTACCCCGAGGTAAGCATGCCTGTCCCCTCCACCAGCCCCCCTGCCTGCCCTGTCACGGCCGTCGTTGACCTCGTCGGGGGCAAGTGGAAAATCCCGATCCTGTGGCAGCTCGGCCAGGGCACCCTCCGCTTCGGCGAGCTACGCCGCGCACTACCAGGCATATCCGAGAAGATGCTCGCCCAGCAACTCGGCCAGCTGACGGAAGACGAGTTGGTCGCCCGCACGGCCTACGCCGAGATCCCACCGCGCGTGGAATACGCGCTGACGCCGTTGGGCCAGTCCCTCGTGCCAGCACTCAACGCGCTGGCAGCCTGGGGTGCGGCGCACCTCGACGGTGCGTGGCACGTACCCACCGCGTGAGAGCAACCAAAGCAACGAGGCGACCTCTCCGACGTGGGAGGTCGCCTCATTGGGTCGCGGGCATGCGGACGGGTTACCGCCAAGTGCCGCCCGGTGCCGCGAGTGTGGAGAGTGCTAGCGCTGTCGGTCGAGCTTGATGGCGGTCCCGTTGACGGTACCCTGGAGCACAGAGCCCGACGCGTCGGTGGTGAGGTCGAAGGTGAAGCTGTCCTCCCCGTCGCCGAGCGCGGGCGACTTCGCATTGACCGTGACGCTCGGGTAGACGAACTCGCCCGAGCCGCTCAGCGCGAACGTCTCCCCGTTGCGGAGGATAGAGCCGCTGACCTCGAGCTGGCCCACCGCGCTGGCGGCCACCCCCTCGGGAGCGGCGGCGGGCACGTCCATGGTCATCGTGAAGCGACTGGCAGGCTGCGCACCGAGTTCAGCCGTGCCGATGTAGGTCCCCGCCACGAGGCCCGGGTCTAGGTTGTCGCGGTCGTTGGGCACGCTGGTCGCGTCGCAGGCCGCGAGGGTGAAGGCCGTCGCGAGCAAGAGCGCAGGCGCAACCACAGCGAGGGTGCGCGCAAGAGAGAAGCGCATGACGAGAGAGCAGAAATGGATGGAAGGCGAGCACGCGTTCGACAGCGAGTTGCACGCCAACCACCGGACACGCCGGTACACCCTCCCCGTTTTGTCGCTCCGCGTTGCCCAAGCGACCGATGTATTTCCAGCGTGATACCCACAGGCCTGGTCTACCCGCGAAGTCCGGTTGAACGAGGAACAGCGGCTAGCCTTCGGCTTATGGAGCCCACACCTATCCGCACGCCGATGCTCCGCTCTCCCACCACGTTCCGCCGCCTCGCCTGGGCGACGCTCACCGTGACGATTCTCGTCGTGCTGTGGGGTGCTTTTGTGCGAGCCTCGGGCTCGGGCGCTGGCTGCGGTGACCACTGGCCGTTGTGCAACGGCGAGGTCATCCCGCGCGCGCCCTCCGTGGAGACGATGATCGAGATGACGCACCGCATCACGAGCGGGATCGTGATGCTGATGGCGCTCGCGCTGTTCATCGCCAGCCGCCGGGCGTTCCCGAAGGCGGCACATCCGCGCGGCACTTCGGGCGCGGCCGTGCGGCGCTACGCGGGCTGGGCGCTCTTTTTCATGGGCACCGAGGCCGCCCTCGGCGCCGCGCTCGTGCTGCTGGAGTTCGTCGCCTACAACGTCTCCGTCGCGCGTGGCTACTGGATGGCGGGGCACCTCGTCAACACGTTCCTGCTGCTCGGCGCGCAGGGGCTCACCCTGTACGCGGCGTACGGCGGCCACCGCCCACGCATCCGCTCGGCCATGGATGTCGGTCTCGTCGGCACGCTTGCAGCCACAACGGTGCTGTGTGCCTCGGGCGCCGTGGCCGCCCTCGGCGACACGCTCACCATCGGCGGCGGGATCGACCCGGCCGACGACCCCATCGTGGCGACGCTCGTGGGCCTGCGGATCGTCCATCCGACGCTGGCCTGCTTCGTCGTGCTGGTCGTCCTCTGGGCTGTCTGGAAGGTCAACGGGCGACTCGAGCGCAGCGCGCATCGGAGCAAGCACATCCAGACGACGCAGCTCCTTGGCGGCGTGGTGATCGGGCTCTACCTGGTGCAGATGGGCATCGGTCTGGTGAACGTCGCGCTCAAGGCTCCGGTCTGGATCCAGATCGTCCACCTCGCGGGGTCGGACGCGGTCTGGCTGGCGCAGGTGTGGTTCGTCGCCCGCTTGCTCGACCCGGCATCGCCCAGTTCGCTCCAGTCGCCCCCGCCCCCCACTAAACGAACCGTGGCAGAGATACCGGACGAGGCTGTGGTGGCACCTTCCCGATCCCTGGAAGTAGCCTGACGCCCCGTCTCCCTGGTCGGTCGGCACGGGGACGCCACGGGCATACCATCGACGGGCGGTTTGCGAACCGCCTCGACAGAGCGGAGGTTTACTTCACCCCTCCGCTGTCTCCCCACTTCGCCGTTCCCGCCTGTGTGCTTCATCGTCTTCGACTGGCAGCCGGACGCACGGCGGCTGACGCTCGCCTCGAACCGCGACGAGTTCTACGAGCGGCCCACGGCCCGGGCGGACTTCTGGGCGGCCGAGGGACACCCCGACCTCCTCGCAGGCCGCGACCTGCGCGGCGGCGGCACGTGGATGGGCATCACGCGGGCGGGACGCTGGGCGGCGCTCACAAACGTCCGCGAGATGCACCGCCACGTGGAGGACGCGCCGTCGCGAGGGGACCTCGTAGCGGACTACCTACGCGGCGACGCTACGCCGGAGACCTATGCCCGGACGATTCAGGAGCGCGGCGCCTCCTACAACGGCTTCAACCTGCTCCTCGGCGAGGTGAGCCCGCAGCGGTCGGCGTTGTGGTACGTCTCCAACCGGACCGACAGGCCGCGCCAGCTAAGCGCGGGGCGCTACGGGCTGAGCAACGCCGCGCTCGACACGCCCTGGCCAAAGGTCGTCCGTGGCCGCGCCCACCTCGACCGCGTGCTCGACACGGTTCCGCCTGCGCAGGTCCCCGACCGGCTCCTCAGCGCCCTCGCTGACGACGTCCGGGCCCCCGACGACGCGCTACCCGACACCGGCATCGGGCTCGACTGGGAGCGCACTCTCTCGCCCATCCACATCGCGTCGCCGACGTACGGCACCCGCGCCGCGACGGTCCTCCAGGTAGCAGGCTCGTGCGTTGCCCTGGCCGAGCAGGCGTACGGCCCGGAAGGACGGCTCGGCGACCCGCGCCGCTTCACGTTCATGTCCGCGTAGGGCCTCCTGTCCGCGTAGGGTCCCGCCTCTTCGTGTACCACCGCATTGGGGACGCCCGCACAGGGACCTGCGACACGGCTCGGACTTTGTCTTCACGGAATCGCAACGATTTATTCGGGCCTCCGTAGGGCGACGGTCTGCTCTCTCAGAACGTCGCCTCTCTCATGCTTGCCAACTACCTCCGCGTCGCGTTCCGGGCGCTGCGCAAACATCCTGGCTACACCGCCATCAACGTACTCGGGCTGGCCGTCGGCATCGCGGCGAGCGTGCTCATCCTCCAGTACGTCACCTACGAGCGCAGCTACGACGCCTTCCACGCGGACGCCGACCGGATCTACCGCGTGCAGTACGATTTCGTGCGCGAGGGCGAGACGGTCTTCCAGTCGGCCACGGCCTTCCCGAAGGTCGGCCCAGCGATGCTAGAGGACTTCCCCGAGGTCGAGGACTACACCCGGCTGTTCTTGCACTATGGCGGCGGCGTCGTGCGCGTCCCCGACCTGAGCGACGGCGCCATGCCAGGCGCGGAGCAGTCCTTCTCCGAGGACCAGGTCTTCACCGCCGACGCGTCCGTGCTGACGCTCTTCGACTACCCATGGGTGGCCGGCGACCGCACCACGGCCCTCGTCGGGCCCGGCAAGGCGGTGCTCTCGGCAGAGACCGCGCGGAAGTACTTCGGCGACGCCGATCCGCTCGGCCAGCGCCTCCGCTTCGGCAACAACCTGGAGTATGAGATCACCGGTGTTATCGAGTCGCCCGAGACGTCGCACCTGACGTTCAGCCTGTTGCTCTCCTACGAGACCCTCGTGCAGGCCTGGGGCGACGGCGTTGAGGACGCGTGGGGGTGGTACGACTTCTACAACTACATCCGGTTTGCTCCGGGTACCGACCCGGCCGCTGTCGAGGCCAAGTTTCCCGCCTTCATCGAGCAGCACGGGGGTGAGGGCAGCTCCGAGCGGACGGTCTTCACGCTCCAGCCGCTCAGCGACATCTACCTCACGTCCGACCTCCTGCAGGAGGCGCGCGTGAACGGCGACGGCACGGCGGTCACGTTTCTGGCGCTCATCGCCGCGCTCATCCTGCTCATCGCCTGGGTCAACTACGTCAACCTCGCCACAGCACGCGCCGTGGAGCGCGCGAAGGAGATTGGGGTGCGCAAGACGCTCGGTGCGCGGCGCGGCCAGCTGATGCGCCAATTCCTGCTCGAATCGCTGCTGGTGAACGTCCTCGCTGCATTGCTGGCCCTGGCCCTGACCGCCGCTGCGTGGCCCTTCTTCGAGCACCTAGTCGGCAAGCCCATACCGCTTGACCCGGCGTCGAACGCGCCGTTGTGGCTTGGGATGCTGGGACTGTTGGCCCTCGGCGCGGCAGTGTCGGGTCTGTACCCCGCCCTCGTCCTCGCATCGTACCGGCCGTCCAAGGTGCTCAAGGGAACGTTCGCCCGCTCCGCGCAGGGCCTGACGCTCCGGCGCGGGCTGGTAGTGGCACAGTTTGCCGCCTCGGTCGGGCTCGTGGCGGGGACGGTGCTCATCTCTCAGCAGTTGCACTTCATGCGGAGCCAAGACCTGGGCGTCGAGATCGACCAGACGCTCGTGGTCGAGGGACCCGGCGTGCAGGACTCGACCTATGCCGAGCGCTACGACGCCTTCAGGCAGGAGATGGAGCGCACCGCTGGCGTGCGGGGCGTTGCGGCGTCGAGCGAGATCCCGGGCAACCTCATCTACTGGACCAACGGCGCCGTTCAGATCGGGCAGGACCAGAACACCAACACCATCATGTACCAGATGGGCGTGGGCGACGGCTTCTTCGAGGGCTACGGACTGGACCTGGTGGCGGGCCAACTCTACGAGGCCAGCAGCGCATCGTTCGACGACGACGTACTCCTCAACCAGACCGCCGTGCGCGTCCTCGGCTTCGAGGCACCGGAGGCGGCCATCGGCGCGCCGGTCCGCGTCGGTGGCGACACGCTCAGCGTCGTGGGCGTCGTCGCAGACCACCACCAGCAGGGACTCCGGCAGGCCTACTATCCCATCGCCTACCGCCCGACCCCCTACACGAGCAGCTACTACTCGGTGCGCTTGGCCTCGGACGAGGCCGACCTGCCCACCACGCTCGCCACGCTGGAGGCGACCTACCGCGACTTCTTCCCCGGCAACCCGTTCGAGTACGTCTTCCTCGACCAGCACTTCGACCGGCAGTACCGCACGGATCAGCAGTTCGGGCAGGTGTTCACCTTCTTCGCGCTGCTCGCCATCGGCGTGGCGTGCCTGGGGCTGTTCGGGCTCGCGAGCTTCACGGCGGCGCAGCGGACGAAGGAGATCGGCGTGCGCAAGGTACTCGGCGCGTCCGTGAGCGGCATCGTGCTGCTGCTGACGAAGGACTTCGTACGGCTCGTCGTGGTCGGGGCGGTGGTCGCCACGCCGGTCGTGTGGTGGCTGATGGAGCGCTGGCTCGACGGCTACGCCTTCCGCATCGACGTGCGGCCGTGGGCGTTCCTGCTGGCGACGGCGCTGACGCTGGGCGTCGCGCTGACGACCGTGAGCGTGCAGTCGATCCGCGCCGCCCGCGCCGACCCGATCCGCTCGCTGCGCTACGAGTAAGCTCTCACCCTCACCGAGTTGGCGACTTCAACAGACCAGCGAGCCACCGATATGTCTCCGCCTGCGCGTCGAGGGGCGGCTGGCCTTCGTTCTCGACGTAGCGGTTGCGCTGCTCGGCGTCGAGAACGCGCGCGCGCTGGGTGTCGCGGCGCTGGACGTCGAGCAGCGTACGGATCTCGGCCTGGCAGGCCAGATCGAGTATGGGGAACGCGACCTCGACGCGGCGGCTGAGATTGCGGTGCATCCAGTCGGCGGAGGCGAGGTAGAGCTTGCGCTGGCCGCCGTGGTGGAAGTCGTAGACGCGGGCGTGTTCGAGGTAGCGTCCGAGGATGCTGCGCGCACGGAAATGCTCGCTCAGGCCCGGGACGCCCGGCCGCGCCACGCAGATACCCCGGCAGATCAACTCGATCTCGACGCCCGCCTGGCTGGCTGC